>NZ_JBQKUL010000002.1:0-152485 GCF_054968565.1 Pseudoalteromonas sp. G5_S1_54_S4
GTCACAATTGCACATTTGTTAGCTAAGTCTGATTTACTAAATAAGTCATAAACAACACAGGCCTGATGAACGCTTGCGCAAACTAACATAGCATTACCCCTGCCAGACATGAGTGCAGGTTTGATCTCCATATCCATTAAAATGTCACTAACAATTTGCTCTAAGCGAGATTTACTCGAGAGCACTTTTTGCATCGTGCCCCACTTTTGTTTGAGCTGCATTTTTGCAAGGTTTGAAAGCCCTTTTGTTTTTGCAGCAAACCACTGGTCTACTTTTTTATCAGAGGTTAAATGCTGATCTATATCTCTAGCTTCATACCTTAAGTCAAGTACTACACCATCATTTACAGCTTCATCAAACTTATAGGTGTGAATGTATGGGCCAAATACCTCTAAAGACTTTTTCTTGTCCTTTTTCATTAATGGTGTACCAGTAAATCCAACAAACATAGCCTCAGGTAAAAGCGCTTTCATTGCTTCGTGTAACTTACCCGACTGCGTTCTATGGCACTCATCCACAAACACAAATAAGTTGCCTTTAGCAGCAAAGTCATTGGGTAAGTTTTTAGTCAGTGCTTCAAGATAATCTTTTGTTGCTTCTTCATCGTCTTTATCGGTGGGAGCTTCACCATTGCGGCCAAATTTGTGCACTAATGAGCAAAATAGCCAAGGATTAGGTTGGTTTAAGGTGGCAACTAAATCTTGGCCACTTTGGGTACGATATATCTCTTCATCAACACCAGAAAAAACCTTCTCAATTTGTTCATCTAGTTCGGTTCTATCCGTCACGATTAATACTCGTGAGTCAGTTATGTTTTCGCGTATCCATTTAGCTAGCCACACCATAGTGAGGCTTTTACCTGAGCCTTGAGTGTGCCAAATAATACCATCTTGCTTTGCTGTTACATGTTTTTTAGCGGCTTGAATACCAAAAAAACTGATTATGCCGACAGGTTTTTTTAACGCCAGCATCAAACACAATAAAATCATGTATAAGCTGCAAAAATCGATGCTTATCGCATAATTGAGCAAGATGAGTATCTAGTAAGGTGTCTGCTGTTACCCCCGCAGCTGGTAAGCCTTGTGTTCTATTTGGCTCTTTCCATTCTAGGTAATATTTTTCAGAGGTTTCAATTGTACCGTAGCGTATACCTTGCGTATCGTTACCCGCCATAATCAGTTGCATGGTGCTAAAAAAATTACGAATAAAATCTTTTTTCTGGTTATCTAAGTTTTGGCGAATACCTTCACTTACTGATACCGAGGACCGCTTTAATTCAATTACGCCTAGCGCAATGCCGTTAACGTAAATCACAATATCAGGGCGCTTTCTTTTTGGTGAGAGCTGGTCGCCTTTTACGGTTACCTCTTCAGCAATCGCAAAATGATTTGCTTCTGGGTTCTCCCAATCGATCAGCCAAACTGTTTGATTTTGCTGTCCCGTGCCTTCTTTTTCTTTTATGCCATAACGCAGTAGTCGGTATACATCTTTATTAGCATCAAATAGCTTTTTACCTTCGCCTAGGGCAGCGGCTGCGTCTAATTTTCGTAATGCACGTTTAATAAGCGTTTCAGGTGTTCTACGGGCTTTAAGCCACCTAGTAAGCAATGCTGTTTCAATGTTGCTGTTGCCTTCGCGGTATTCCCAATCACCTAAATAGTCGTAATTTAACTGCTCTTTGAGAAATGTTACTGCTCGGTTTTGGGTTTTTCGTTCTAATTGACCGACATTACTCATACTACTTCCTTGTTTGCGTTTTCTTTTTTGTTGAACCACATAAAATAGACAGCATTTCTTGTCCATGCTTTATTATTTGGGTTTCTTCCCAGCTATCGTCTTGCTCCATTAGTTGTAGCATTTCATATAGCTTTAGGCTATCGATCTGATTTTTCTTTAATCCAGCGGTAAAATGATTAAGTTTTGTTTTAGGGGGGAAATTACTTAAACGTGAATTTTTACTATGACTTATTAAGCACAAGTTACCGAACTCGTGAAGCGAACCACCTTTAAGTGGTTCGAAGTCATTCATTGGATGTTGAGGATAAAAGTGCTCAACTGAGCTTCTAAATGTAAACTCGAACTCAGAAATAACAGCTGTTGAATTACGCTTTTTTCGCCAAAGCAAATAATCAAGATAGTTAAAAACAAAGTTATTCTCTATTTTCCCAAAACACAGCTTATCAATATTAATATCATTTGCGGTTAAATTTTTTGGATAGTCGTTTAATTTCGACTTATAAATCATTTCAAAGTACGTTTTACCCTCTTGATGAGAGAGAAAACGGTCAAATATAAAGCGTTTAGCTACCCGTCTTAGGTGCTTCATGTAACCTTCAAAATCCACTTCTTCTGCGTTGTATAGATAGTAAAGAGCAGCATTGAGCCAATGCTTATAAACCAAAGTCGGAGTGGAAACATGAAAAGCCGACAGCAACATTAGGCATACTCGGTTTTCTCCCTTAAAGCCATCTTCATCATCTAGTTCATTACTGCCACCAAAAGTGTTTATATAGCTTTGGCTTTTTGTATTATAAAAATGCAGACGTTTTAAGCTCCATTTATCTTTACCGTCACTAAATTCACGTTTGATGATGAATTGGTCAAAAAGGTATTTGCACTTTAATAATGCATAAACGAAGTCTTTTACTGCTTTAACTTTATTGTTGCTGTCTTTTAAATATCTATCAAACTGTTCTAGTAAGCGCTTATCGTCTAATGCGATGTCTTGTTTTGTTAAAACTCGTAACACATGAAGTAAGAAGTTTGAAAAGTTAATCACGCTATTAAAGCGCTCAGGTGTAAGCGTAATATCTGTCCCTAAAGACGACGGTGGTGGCTTGGCTAACATGTCATTTAGCGAAAGAGAGGCGCTTTCAATTTTTCCGCTCTGTTTTGTTTTGGCTACGCTTTCAATACACGCAGCTAAATCAGCATAATTTATTGGCGTAAATTGCCCCCAGTCGTCTTTACCAAATATGCAGTGGCGCTCATCTGGATTAAAACCATACTGAATGTAACGTTCCATATTAGCGGTAGCGTCCCAGACCTTACTTAATAATTCTTTATCATTGTCATCGGTTAGCACCGACATCAATCTTGCTTTAATCACTTCATGCTTTTCAAGCTGCTCACCACGATTATTCATTACCTCAAAGTAATGATTCAAATCGGTATCTTCTGGTACACAAACACGAGTAATTTCTACTTTATCGAATAAGTAAGAGCAAAAACCTTCTAGCTTAGCTCCAAGCGCTAATAAGCCCTTTTCAAGTAATGTATAACCATTAATTACATCTAAATTATAGTCATCTGTGCTTAGATGCTCTAAAGCAACGCCCTGAATCAAACTTGCAAAAGTGTCAGATGACTTCTGACGACTTTCAAAACTGAGATTTACTACGTCATACCAACCCATATTAAAGGTTTGATACTTAGTGACCATACGTTTAAGAGCAAAAGCCAATAAGGTAAGGGTCGTAAAGCGCTGCTGGCCATCTATGACTTCATAGCTGTCATCTTTGCGCTTAAACACCACCAATGTACCAATATAATAGGTTTGATTTGGTTTATTTTCCTGATAATCCAACACATCTTGTATTAATTGATTAATTTCACCTTCACCCCATGCATAGTTACGTTGATACATAGGGACTAAATATCGGTTAGTATCACTTAATAACTCTTTAACTTTGTAACTATGTATCTGATTGTTCGCGTTGACATTACTGCTTTGCACCTTGAGCGCTTGGACATTATTCATAGTACTTCATTTCCTCAAACAGATTAGCGATCTCAGTAAGCTTAGTTCCATTACATTCAGACTTTTTCAATGTTGGTAAAGGCCAATTTAATACATCACTTGGTTGTACTGCTTGTTTTATTCGCTCAAACACATTATGGGTGAGTGCATGTTTATTCATGCGCTCAATACCAACAACCTGCATTTTCAAGCGGCAGCTATAAGTCCAAATAAACAGCTTTTCTATAGCTTGCGATAGCTCATGTGGGCCAAACTTATCCAAATAAAAAATCACCGCGCAATCAAATAGATTACGTATATAGCTATCACCTGTTCGTGTACGTGAACTGTAGCTGTTAAGCGTGTATAAAATCTTACAAGCACGTGGTTCTAGTTCGTTATCTAATATGCGAATAAGCTGCTTAGGGTCGTTATTTTTGCTATTACGTTCATCGCTCACTATCTCAGCAATTTTTTGCTGATAATGACTCGTCATTTCAAAAAAGCGCCTACCGTTTATAATCATTTGATCAAGGTGGAAAGGAAAACGCATACGTTGATGATCAATATGGCGCTGATATTGCGCGTTATAGTCATCAACAAAGTGATGGGAAATGCGAAGTGGTTCTACATATGGGTAAAGTCCAACCTGGTCAAGATTTACCCCTTTAAATAATCCCACTTGTGATTTGTTAAAATACAGTGCCGATTTCCCTTGTGCCCAGTTGCGAATACGAAATAAGTAGTTAGCAAACAATCGTGCTAGCTGTCCGCTCTCTAAGCTTTCCCAATGGCGTACAGAATCGGCTTTTAATTCGGTTTCAGCGTCTGAAAACTCACGTAAATGAAAGGCTTTTAACAAATCGTGCGGATCTAAATCTCGGCCTCTAGCATTTTGTGAATCAAAAAACTGAAAGGCTTCAGATACATCATTAAGTACAAAAGTAACCACTTCACAGCGTTTCAATAAAAACTCAATATCGGCCTCGGTAAAATCATTTCGTGCTACCGCGCGTTTAGCTGCCATAAAATTTTGATGTAAATTACGATGCGATATATCACTATTAAAGGTTTGACGTTGTAAAAAATTATTAATTGGTTGCTCAAGTGAGAGCAGCAATGTTTTTACATCTTGACGTTTAATTTGTGCATTGGAGTCACTTGTATTGAGCCGTTCATCTAGCAAGGCTTTTACCAATAGCACAAGTGTGAGCGTACGTTGCTGCCCATCAACAATGTCGAGCGTTTCTTGTTTTTTTTCTGAATGCTGATGAAATACAATAGATCCAAGGCGGTAAGCTAATTTACCTCTATAAATTTTTAAATCGCCGAGCAAATCAGCAAGGTTAGCTTGTGTCCATTTGTAAGGGCGTTGATAGTTGGGTATAGCTAAATTACTCTTTTTGAGTAATGTGCTAACCGATATAATGTCCTTATTAAGTTTTTCTGTCATAGTTATTATTTCAACTTCATATTTTAGATTATTAAAACTCTTTATTTATAAAGTAATCAAGCAAATCGATTTAAATAAAGTTTATAAATTACAGTTTGTTATGTTTTTTTTTGCTTTATAAAATCACTTAATTGATTGTCTAGTCAAGCAACGGTCAAGCAAATTAATACCAGTGTGGTACGTAGCGCATTGCTTTGGTTCCTGCATCGGCATCATAAGGTTTAATTAAGCCCGCATGGACTGTATCCTTTAATATTCTACTCACCATTGCGCTATTCTTTTCTGCAATAGCAAAGCGCTCGCGTAGCGACTTATTATTCATATGCTCTCTGTTTACATGCTTTAAACAACAATGCTGATAACAGGCACGAATACGATCTTCTTTGTCCATTTCAGCAAATTCCCTATGACCAAATAAAACAGAACGAGTATGGTGCTCTGTTACTTCAAATAAAGGGGCAGGTAATTGATATAACTCAGTTTGAAAAATAACTTTATCGATACCCGTACCGCGCTCTTCACAAATATTAATACGACGCATAAAAGAAGCTAGCGCTTCGTTACGGCTTCTAGGTGGGGAATCTAAAAATCGATCTGTATCGACTAGCGGAATACCAGGGTTGGTTATTTCCATGCGCGTATCGAATAGCTCAACCATAGGTCCTGTGCCTGTTAACGAAAAATCTTGATGAATAATAGCGTTAGCCGCTAATTCGCGTATCGCTAGCTCTGGATACATAGGTACTTCTTTACGAAATGCTTTGCCAATTTCTTCATTAGAAGGCAGTAGGGTCTTTAAATAATCTATAAGTCCTTCGAAGCCAACGGCATAGCCTTTATTACCTTCGAGTTCTCGTACTGTTTCTACTCGGCTATTCCCTTTATACTGTACTAACCGTACGGCTTTGCGAGCTAGATGCTGAAAATCTTGCAGCTTTTTAGCAAATAATATCGCCCCTAAATTGGTAATATGCCATTTACCCGCTTGCGTTGCACTAATGAGTTTATCAGCTTCAAGTGCGTTTAAAATCCCTTCGCGACCTTCAGGTAGAGGCAAATTAACTAAGTCAAAATAAGAGGGGTAGTCTATAAGCTTTAGCACTTCTTCAACATTGCAATTTTCTGCTGCTAATTGTTGCTCAAACGGGGTGTTATCAAATACGCGCCATAACGCACGTTCTTTTTCGGGATATTCACGTAGCTTTTTTTTGTAAGAGCCAATACGAATAAACTCTGTACCATCAAATTGCACAGGTGTATGCGCTGCTGCCTGCACCTCCAAAATAACAACAGGTAAATCGTTAATATGGGTAAACTCGTAAAACTGAAAATGTATTTTGGGTGCGGTTTTTTGTAACAACCAGCTCTCTAGCTCTTGCCCTTTATGCTTTTGAGTTGAAGGTTTAAAGTTGGTACCAATTACATCATGGGTCTTATCATCTACACCATAAACTAAGTACGCAGTTTGCTTGCCAAGTAGCGCGGCTGAGTTTGCGAGTGCAGAGATATATTCGCCAATTTTAATCACATCAACATTATGCTTAAATTCCACCCATTCGGTTTCATCGGGTAAATGGCATAACTCTTTTAACAGAGCTCGCAGCTGGGCAAGGCTTTGTTCTGTCGGCATCAGCTACCTCCATCCTGTTTAGTCTCAAGTTTTTTAAATGGCAACCTTGTGCGGCCTGAGAGTAGCTGTTGCATCATACCTTGCTTGATTTGGCGCGTTTTCGTCAAGCGTTGTTCAAGGGTTTGGATTTCGTTATCCATATCCGAGAGGATAGTGGCTATAGCGGTTTGTTCTTCTTTTGAAGGAAGAATGCAAGGTGTCGATTCCATCATGCCTTTTGTTATGTGTAGCATAGTACCACCACTAGAAGAGCTGTTTTTTAACTTCTCAGTCATATCTAATAAAACGAAATAAAGGAATTTGGAATCTGATATTTCTTTCTTCTCAATCTTCCAAATATGGTAATGGTAAATTGCTTTATCACCTTTCCAAATTACAGGGCCAAATGTTGCAGACCACATAAATAATAAATCACCATTATCACAATATTGTTTTTCAGGTAATTTTAAATTGGAATAGTAGTAATCAGCACCTCGTCCTGTAAGGTTTTGAAGCCGAATAACAGGTGTGCCGCTTGTTTCCCATTCATGTAACGCATATGCACGACCATTTATGAATGTTGCTGCGCCACCTAATGTAGAAACATCCCAATCCTCAGGGATTTCGCCAAGTTCGCTGGGTTTTGTGCCTTTGTTCTTTTCTTGAATAGCGCCTTCGGTGTAAGTGGCGAATTGCGGTAAACGGGTTTTTCCTGTTAGCAGTTGCTGCATGGTGGCGGTTTTAATCGCTTGTTTTTTCGCTATCAGCTTTTCCAATTCCGTTAATAACGCATCAACATCGGATAAGGCATTGGCAATGGCGGTTTGTTCTTTTGAGCCGGAAGGGTAGCAAACTATAAAATTGTTTATATCCCTTACCGTCAGTTGAGGTTGTGCGCTGCCAAATGACATTGTTGATAATTGTTTTTGAACAATATGAGATTTTAATACACTGTAAAGGTAGTCAGGTTTTATTTCTTTGGAAATCACCCTAACTAAAACCATTCCAGAATTAATTCTCAAATGCTCATAACCAATAGTCTCATCATAAAAGGCATACTGACCCACTGTGCCTCTAGTTGTCAAAACTATGTCATTACGCTTTAGTTTCCCTTTCCTCAAAGCTTCATCTTTTGTTTTATCAATGAAGGAAATGTCTTTGAATGAAAAGCCTTTTTTCGTCACGTTACTTGCACTCAAAAACACACAATACCCATCAGAAGAAAAATCATTTGCGCTAGGGTAATTGTGGCCTCTATCTCCATCAATAACCTTCACAAGCTCAAATAGTTGTTCATCTTTCCAATCTTCAGGAATGGTTCCAACGTCAGTTTGCTTAAATCCTTCAGGTATAGCTTGCCCTAAAGCGCTCATAAAGACCACTCCAAGCCCATTGCTTGTAAATGGCCTGCAACTTTATCGCCAAGTTCATCAACTGATTTAGTGAGGGTTGGCAATGGCGTGCTGTATCGTTCTTCCAATTGCTTAACGCGATTCGCCATTTGTTGCGTAACACGCTCAATTTCGGCAATGATATTCGCTTGTAATGTAGCTAGCCACTTATCATCAACAATTAGAGTTTTGATTTCATCAATAGTCAGTTTTGGATATTGGTTAAATACGGCTAAATCCAAAGCCTCTTGCGCTTCTTTTACCGATTTTTTGGCAGTAGTTTCAGCATTAAACAATTTGGTTGCTTGTTTCAAGGCTTTAACTTCATCAGCATCGGTTGCTAACTTAGCTCTGGCTGCAACGCTGGCTTTGGTGATTTTGTCTTTATCGTTAAGAGCTTCAACCAATAAACCATCTTCACCGCCATTTTCCTCTAGGTAACTTTCTAGTGCTTGGGTGGCTTCATCTTGTTTAGCTTGCAGGGCATCAATCTGAGCTTGAACACCTGCAAAATAACGAGCAACTATTAAGCTTGGTGGAATAAGCTCGGCTTTGTACTTTGTTTTATTGATAATTAAATCGGGCGTTTCTTTAAGCTTTTCGCCCTTTTTAGCAATTAACTCCCGTAAGGTATTACCTGCTTGCCAATCATCTTGTGCTATTACATACACATCGTCTTGTTGGGTATCGGCCCAGTAGTCCATCAGAATTTGGTAAATATCGTATTTACTGAGTAGTTCGCTATTGGCATAGCTGCCCAGTAAGTTTTCTGAAATATCGAAAATAAACTCTTTTGGATTATCGCCTACTTTAATCTCTTTTAATTTAGCTTCAGGTATCCAATTTTTAAATGGCAATAAGCTGCGGTTGGCAAAGTCTTTAAATTCTTGATGCGCAAGAATGCTACTTTTAACTTGGCTGGCTTCAAGCATACAGAGACTGTAACCGCTTCGTTTAGGTTCAGGCGCTGGCTTGAATAAAGTCGCTCGAATGCTTGGGAATACTTGCCAGTAATGCTGTAGTGCATCAATATCTCGGTTAGGAATACCGCCTTGAAGGTGAGCGCTTAAATCGTGTAAATCTTCTGGCTCAGATGAGTCAATATAACGAGGGATATTAAGGTTAAAGTCATTATTGGCTATTTCATCAATTGGCACTAATCGGCTAAATCGATCTAACTCTAAACCTTTGTTAAATACATCAACAACTTTATGTATGTCTTGGCTACGAAGGCGGTTTTTATTGCCGTCTTTAATAAAGCCTTTGGAAGCATCAATCATAAAAATAGAGCGACCTGCAATGGTCGGTAGATTTTTATCGTCTTCAGTGAAATTAGTAACCGCTTTTTGCGCGTGTTCTTTATCGATCACGATAATACAAGCGGGAATACCCGTACCGTAGAACAGGTTAGCAGGTAAGCCAATAATGCCTTTGATGTAACCTTGCTTGATTAGGCTTTCACGAATGGTGGCTTCGGCATTACCACGGAATAATACTCCGTGTGGTAATATTACTGCCCCCTTACCGGTACTTTTTAAGCTTTTAATAATGTGTAGTAAAAAGGTGTAGTCGCCGTTTTTTTCTGGTGGTATGCCCCACGTAAAACGGTTATATAAATCGTTTTCTGGCGTTAAGCCGCTAGTCCAGTTTTTGTTTGAAAAAGGCGGATTAGCGACTGCAAAATCAAAAGTTTTAAGTTGACCATCTGCGTCTTTCCAGTGTGGTTCAGAAAGCGTATTACCCTTGAAAATTTTAGCCGTTGTATTGTTGTGCAATATCATGTTCATACGAGCGAGTGCGCTAGTCGCGTTATCCATTTCTTGCCCGTAAATAGACAGCCCTCGGGGTGCTTCGTCACTGGCTTTTAATAATAACGAACCAGAGCCCGATGTAGGATCGTACGCGGTAGCATCTTGCGGGGTATCTTTTGTTATCCCCACTACTTTGGCTAATATTTGAGAAACTTCTGATGGCGTATAAAACTGGCCTTTTGATTTACCCGATTCAGTCGCAAAGTGACGCATTAAAAACTCATAAGCATCACCTAGTAAGTCGTCGCCGCCAGCGCGGTTGGTTGATAAGTCTAACCCCTGAAATATACCTACCAATTTGGTTAGGCGGTCAATCATGTCTTTGCCTTTACCGAGCTTGTCTTCATCGTTAAAGTCGGCAACATCAATCACGCCCTTAAGGTCGTTCTCTTCAGCAAGGGCTGAAATGATTTTATTAATTTTATCGCCAATTTCTTTATCGCCTTTAGCGGCAATCATATCGTCGTAGCTTGCACCTTTTGGAACGACTATCATGCCGTAAGAGTCGCCTTTAAATTTATCGCTTACGTACTTCATAAATAACATAGTTAGTACGTAGTCTTTATATTGGCTGGCATCCATACCACCACGTAGTTCGTCACAACTTGCCCAAAGAGATGAATAGAGTTCTGTTTTTTTAATAGCCATTGGAGTTTCGTTTAATCCTTGTGAAAGCGTGATTAGAGCAAGTCGGTGCTTAAGCCTGCGGCTTTGAGTCGTTGAGTGAGGTTGCGCATTTTTGAAAATTCAGTGCCAAAACTGTCTTTTAACCCTACACCTTGGCAAAATTCTTTAGCGGTTATGCTTTTTAAATTATCAGCGTATTTAATCATTTGTAGGTGCATTTCGACAGTAAACTGATTGCGTGGCGCGTTGTTTAACGCTGTTTTGATATTATCGAATATCACTTGCTCGTTCATAAGAGTGTACTTTGAGAAGAGTATTTAGCTAATTTATATAAATTAGCTAAATAAGCAAGTGAAGATTGATGATTGTTTTTCTTTATGTGGCTAACTTATTGTAAAAAATAGATTTACTGGGATGTTGATTTGATAAATATTAAGCCTCATTACTATCAATCAAACCTTAGAGTGTTTGCCATTTCAAATACATCATCAGTAACATCTTTTGCTCTGTGTCCTTTTCCTTCAGGTTGACAAACAAATTTAAGAGAGTCTCGAATTGATACTGCTTCTCCAGAGTAGTCATCGCCGATGATAAAGTTATCTGCAAAAGGAGCTATGGCATTTGCAAAGGCTGAATTGATTATATCTCGTGACTCAAAATCTCCGTTTCCTAATGAGATCATAGCACCTATTATTGCTGCATCTATCATAGTGCCTTCAAGCCAATTACATGATGAAGCGTATCCCATACACCACCTAAGGCCTGATTCTTGAATATAAACTTCCATTTCAAGGGTTTTCTTGCCAATAAAGCAAGAGCCGAACAAAAGTCCTGTTATGTTTTGACGCTGCGAAATATAAGATACTTCACCAAGTATGTGGTCAACTTTTACATTACCAATTTTGTCTTCATATCCATGAGCGGCAATATAAATAATGGTATTTTTGAAGCCTTCACGGGTGATACAATCTAGTGCGTAATCAAAACTTTTTTTATCGTAAAAGTTTGCATGAAAGACTTCTGTATCACCGGTATATTTTGCAATTCCTTGCATGAAAGGAACGACAGAGCTTCTGTTATTGTCTTTTTCATCTAATCCCCAAGGCGACTCTAAGACCAAAATTGCGTTTGTAGAGCTTCCTCTTCTTTTTATAATTCCCATATTATTTCCCTTTATAAATATTTAAAATCGACTCTGTAATGTACTTACAGTAACAAAAGTACTAGTAATTTCAATTTATATTAGAGGTTTATTTGATATGTAATAATTTTATTAGATATTGAATTAATAACATATTATGAAAATTAGATAATTTTCTACTAGCTGGTAAGACTAATAAAAATGAAACCTTTACGATACCTAACTCTTTTAGAATATATACCTATCAGCCCTTTAAGTATTTCAGTCAAACAGCTACGAGAAAACTTATCACTACGAGGTGTTGAATTATCAACCCGCATGCTCCAGCGAGACCTACAATCGCTTTACGAACAAGGTTGTTTTGGGCTTGAAAAAGACACGCGTAGTAAGCCGTATGGTTGGGCTATTAATGCGCAGTGGCGGGGTGGTAACTTAAAAATAATGAGCAGTGAAGTCGCTGAGCATTACTTGTTGCTGGAGCCGTTACTACCGCAATCTGTCCCCAGCGATGTTAGACAGTCTGTAAACGTAAGAGCAGAGCAGGCGCTTAAACGTTTTAATGGCCATGTGCCTGATTGGCTTTCAACACTGCCAAAACCGTCGTTAAAAGTGAATATTGATACTCAGCTAGTGGCGCAAATTGAGCATGCGATTAAGTATAAGCGTGCAGTGAGCGCTGAGCTTTATAGAGTACTTTACGATGAGGCGCATTGGCTAAAGTTTGCTGAGTTGAGTTTTTACAACTTAGTTGAGCAAGGCGGTGTGTTAATGGCGCAGTTTATGGTTGGAAGGCTTCACGATAAATGTTACCAGATGCCGGTTTACCGCATTCGTAATGTACACATTTTGCAAAAGACACGGCGTGAGCCAAGTGCTGAGCAGTTAAAGTCTTTACGTAATGCGATTAGTAAAGGCATGTCGCAAGAAGCGATTGAGTTAGTTGTGAAAGTGCCTAGCCACTCAGCGGTTAATCAAGGGTTTATTGAGCTTGGGGAGCTAACTGACAAGCGGCAGATTGACGATAAAAACGTATTACTTACCTACCAGACTATTGATACTGAACAACTAACCGATGAGCTATTTAAATGTGCGCATTGGCTCGAAGTGATTAAGCCGGAAAAACTGCGACAAAGAATTACTACAAAGCTTAAAGCGGCCGCAAACATTTATAAATAACTTTAACTAGTTTAGGTGCGTCAAAAATTGACGCACCTGTTTGTTATGCTCCTTCTAAAGGTGAAGGAGGTGTTATGTTTCAATTAATTCAGCAGAATGATGGTTTATCAATCGGTGTATTTGGTATTGGTGGGTGTGGCTGTAATACCCTTAACAGCATTTTTGAACAGCGCGAGTCTGAGCAAGCTCACTTGTATAGTGTTAATACCGACAAAGTGGTACTTGAACATACACAGAGTGATGAAGCAGTACTAATAGGTGCAGAGCTCACTAATGGTTACGGTGCTGGAGCAGATCCTAAAGTTGGGCTACAAGCGGCAGAAGAAAGTAAAGAGCAGCTTTTAACGCTCATTAATGGCTGCGATATAATACTCTGTGCAACAGGGCTGGGTGGTGGCACTGGGACTGGCGCTAGCCCTTACATTGCACAACGTGCTAGTGAGCAAGGTAAACCCATTATATTTGTTGCTACATTGCCTTTTAGTAGTGAAGGTGAGTTTAGAAGCAATATAGCGCAAACCGGCCTAAATGATCTAAAAGAACATGCGAATGCGGTTATTACGCTCCCAAACGATCAACTGATTGAAGTGCTAGGTAACGATATTGGCTTATTCGATGCGTTTAAACACTCAAACCAAATACTACACTCACTCATAAAATCGTTAATCGATATGCTTTGCTTTCAAGGCTTAATAAACGTTGATTTAAATGACTTTGCCAAAATTATGGACTGCCAAGGTGATGCTGTATTAGGTGTTGGTAAATGCGATGAAGAAAGCGAGCTTACTACTGCGCTTGATGGGGCACTTAACAATCCGCTGGTTAATCAAGTGGATATGTCGTCAAGTACGGGTGTAATAATACAAGTAAATTGCAAAGATGAAATTTCACTGGGTAGTTATAACCTCATTACCGATACAGTGCGTCAGCAGGTAAGCCCAAATGCGTTGGTTATTTGTGGTGTTTCAAAAATAGAAAATTTAGCAACGAATTATGAACTGTTGGTTATCGCCACAGGTGCAAGCGCTAAAATGGTTATTGATACTAGTAATGATACTATGAGTAAAGAGGTCAAACCCTCTGCAACAAGCCGACCTAAAACGTCAGATATTTTTGATATACCCGCATTTATTCGTAATCAAGCGCCACCACCAAATATAAAGTAATATATTTATTAGTAATATGATCAGAAGGGGTGTTAGTGCGCAGTTTCAGAGTCTGAATACATTTTTCAGTGATATAAACCTATGAACGTATATTTAGATGACGAGAGGGGAACTCCAGGCGGTTGGTTACGAGCCTATTGGCCTGATGAAGTGATTAAACTTTTGAAGACTGGTAAAGTAAAGCTGCTCAGCCTTGATCATGATTTAGGAAATGATAATAAAGGCACTGGCTATGACGTTTTACTTTGGATTGAGCGGGCAGTGTTCATTGATGGCTTTGTACCACCAGCAATAGCCGTTCACTCAGCTAATAGCTCAGCACGCATAAAAATGGAGCGCGCAATTACACAAATTAATTTACTGGCTAAAAATCAAAAGGGTTCTAAACGCTGTAATGACGAGTGGTGAACTTTGCAAGTAAACAGGAATATTTATGAATACGTTATACATTACAGGTTCTGGAGTGAGTGCTGCTAGCGGTATTCCCACCTTTCGCGGTAAGGAT
Source organism: Pseudoalteromonas sp. G5_S1_54_S4 (assembly GCF_054968565.1). Lineage (NCBI taxonomy): Bacteria > Pseudomonadati > Pseudomonadota > Gammaproteobacteria > Alteromonadales > Pseudoalteromonadaceae > Pseudoalteromonas > Pseudoalteromonas sp. G5_S1_54_S4. Next base: position 14,619 of record NZ_JBQKUL010000002.1, read on the forward strand.
GGCTTTTGGACTATTGGTAGTAAAAACTATACGCCAATGGAAATGGCGACACGTGCAATGTATGAAAATAACCCGAGTGAGTTTTTAGCTTGGTATTATCATCGTTTTGCAACTTATCGTAATCATGGTCCTAATGAAGTGCATCATTGGCTTAGTGATAAAAACTTAATTACCCAAAATATTGATGGGCTAGATGGTAAGGCGGGTAATAAAGATTACATTGCGATTCATGGTCGGCTTGATCAAATGACTGTATTTCATCATCAAGGTGATAACGTTACACCACAAGCTACGCTATGGAATAATGTTGATGAGAGTAACTTACATCGCTCTTTACTTGCGTTATTCAATATTGAAAACCATCAGCCAAAGCTTAATCATTCTTTAAAGCCCTTTGTGTTGTTATTTGATGAATATTACACCGAGCTATACCGCATTACTGAAGCGCAATCGCGAATGATTGCGGCCGATAAAATGGTGTTTATGGGTACTTCGTTCAGCGTTAATATTACTCAAATGGCGCTCGAGATTGCGCGAAGTTACAGTATTCCTATTGAAATTGTTGACCCCGACCCTGCTCATGTATTGCACTCAAATGTAAGCTATAAAAAAATGACTGCATTGGAGTACATTCAACAAAAAGGTTAAACGTACTTATGTACTATGTAAAATAGATTACGTGTTACTGGTATACACCATCAATTATGCGTTATTAATAATCAGTACAGCTTAGGCTATGTTATTGTTAGCCTTTAATTCACACTACGTACTGGTTATTTTAAGTACTTAAATACATTATAAGAAGACGACAGCAATGTTGAGCATTTCTCTTGGGCCTTTGGTTATTTCTATTTCACAGCTAATTATTTTTTTAGGATTAGGCATTTTTTGGGGGCTTACCTATTTATTAACACGCCAACATCCATTACAAAAAGCAATTTTAGACACAGTCTTCAAAGCAATTGTGGTGGGGTTTTTAGTCTCTCGGTTAGCGTTTGTGTTTACCATGTGGGATGCCTATCAAGGTAACTGGTGGCAGCTTTTTAATATTAGCGATGGCGGCTTTATTGGTTATTATGGCTGGCTCAGCGGTATAGTGGTTTTAGCATTTTATGCACGTGGTAAAAAAGCGGTAATGAAAAACTATGCTATTGCTGGGTTTGTTGGTTTTTGTTCAATGATTATTCCTAATTTTGCGCTGTCTATCTACCAAACGGGTGTGCAGTTACCGCAGTCTGTTGTGCATAATATTCAAGGGCAGCAAGTTAACTTACAAAACTTCAAAGGTAAGCCGGTGGTGATTAACTTTTGGGCGTCGTGGTGTCCGCCGTGTCGAAAAGAAATGCCAGTGCTACAAGCGGCTCAAAAAAATAACCCAAACATTACAGTGGCGTTTGTCAATCAAGGCGAAGACTTACACACGGTAAAAGCGTTCCTTAATGAACAGCAACTCGACCTAAATCATGTGTTTTTTGACCAAAGCAGTAATGTGAGTCGCGAATCAGGTGCTGCGGGCTTACCAACCACTTTGTTTTATAATAGCCAAGGTGAGTTAGTCACCAGCCATATGGGAGAACTTTCTCATGCCAGCTTGGGCTATTATATCCAAGCTATTAGTGATAGTGATAAAAAATAACAGTGCCTGTTGTTTGATCTAGTTACTCCTTCCTAAGCAGCTAAATAGTTATTTTGCTGCTTAACTTCTTGTTTATATTTGAATTGGCTATTTATTGACAAGGTATTCAGTTACTCATCAGTTTGCATTAACAAGCTATTAAGCTTGGTTATGTAAAATACAGCTACTTTTTTCGTACCATCTTTAGCTAGTACGATCATCTTTAAGTATTAACTGTATTTTAAATGGAACTGTTAAAACTATGACCGCTCATCGGATAACCCACGCTGCACATCACTCTCTTCCACTTTTTATTAAATCAACGCTATGCGTGTCTATTCTATCTGTTGTCAATCATGCATATGCTGATGAAGCAGAAGATAAAGCATTAAAAAGCAAAGATATGGAAGTAATTGAGGTACGCGGTATCCGTTCCAGTATGGCGGCTAATTTAGATATAAAGCGTTTGTCTAGCTCTGTGGTTGATGCCATAACAGCGGAAGATATTGGTAAGTTCCCTGATAAAAATGTCGCAGACTCATTACAACGCGTACCAGGGGTAGTGATTGACCGTGACGGTGGCGAAGGCTCATCGGTTAGTATTAGGGGGTTATCATCTGAACTCACCTTTTCTCAGTTAAATGGTAATTTTATTGCGTCATCACCAGGCGAGCCATCTCGTTCGTTTGATTATGCATTACTCCCCTCAGCCATGATTGAAAGCGTGGAAGTGTATAAATCACCAGAGGCACGTTTAGATGAAGGTGGAGTGGGCGGCACGGTATTAATGCATAGTCGTAAGCCGCTAAGTATGGATGCAAACTCAGGGGTGATTAATATTGAAAGCACTTATGCCGATGTGACTGAAGAATCTGAGCCGCAAGTAACCGCACTTTATTCTTGGAAGAACGATGCTGATACTTTTGGTGTGTTGTTTGGTTACACCTCACAAACACGCACTAACCGAACTCTTTCGGGTGGCACCGATGCAAATGTGTGGCGCTTTATTGGTGAAAACCCGGTTGATGTTAATGGCGCGCCGGTTGAAAACAATAATCAGTGGGGCTCAGTAAGCGATTCTCAGGGCAATAACTATGACAATGTCTGGTTTCCTCAAGTGGTTCGAGGTTCAATTGTAAACGAATTACGTGAGCGAGAAGGGATACAATTTAGCACGCAGTGGCGCCTAACTAGCCGAGTAGAAATTGGTTTTAACTATTTTGGATTTTCACTTGATAAAAATAGAACTGAGTCGGTGATTGATATACCTGAGTGGTCTTTAAATCCTGACTTTTTAACCGATGTAAGTTTGGATGAGTCGGGCACGATAGTTAATGGATTGCAATTTGATGCAGCTGCAAGTGGCATAGAAAATGATATGCAATTGCCGTGGATGCGAGGCAGCTATGTGCGTGAAGAGTCAACCTCTGACACTTTTGATCTCAACTTAACCTACGAAGGTGATTACTTCAAAGCCCGTTTTGTGGCGGGTAATACACGTTCTGAAGGTGGCCCGAAAGAGAGTTGGGAAGCAGCTTATAAAAGTTCTAACGCGGGTGAAAATGAAAGCCGCATAGAAAATGCAGCGCAAACAGCGGGTTGGAAAATTAATGAGAACGATATTAGTTTAAATATAGATCCAAATACGTTAGCTAACTTACTCAATGGTGTGGGTGGTGGTCGCGATCCGGGTTCGTCAAATTCGAGTTTTGTGCGTAGTGAACTTGAAGAAGATTACTACCAAGCTGATTTTGATATTTATACCGATTGGGGCATTTTAAGAACAATTAAAACTGGGGTTAAGTATCGAGAAGCTACGCTTCACCGTGAAACCGGTAATACCTTCTTTTTAGATCCTAATTTTGATATTGCCGCAGCAGAAGCCAGTAAGGGTGGGGTCACACGCTTTGATAGTTACCAGTGGAATAACGGTATGCCACTAGCACAAGATGTGTTTATCAACGAAGGTAATATTGCGGGTGGTTTTAATATAAACCAAATGCCTGGCATTGATTGGGATAAATACCGCGATATTGTGACCAGTAATTATGTGCCGTATACACGCAAAGAAGATAACTTCATTTATGATATTGAAGAGCAAATAGCGGCATTTTATTTACAAGGTGATTTTGAATTTGATAGCGTGCGCGGTAATTTAGGGGTACGTGTTGTACGCACGAAAACCATGACATCATCAACCGATCTGTACACATATTTGCTGGATCATACTGACGATGAAAGCGGGGAGGCGGTAACCGGAGACGATAGATTTGTTGAAGATTATCAACTCATTACGCAAGAGAATACCGATACCCAAATTTTACCTAGCTTTAATATTGCATGGGATGCAAGCGAAGATATTGTTGTGCGCGGCGCGATTGCAAAAGTAATGTCTCGCCCTGATTATGCCGATTTAGGCGCACAACAACGCATTACGTTTGTTTCAGATGAGTGGGCCGACGACAGAGCTGAATTTAATGAAATTCCGGGTTTTAGTGGCAGTGGCGGTAATAAAAATTTAAAACCGTTCGAGTCGGTGCAAGCGGATTTATCTATTGAATATTATTACAGCGAAGGCTCTGCCGTTGGTTTAGCACTATTTCATAAAACTGTTGATAACTTTGTTGTTCCCTTAGTTATTGACGTACAACAAGATTTTGCAGGTAAAGAGGGCATAGTTGAGGCAGGAAATATTACTGTGTCGCCATATAGCACTGTAGGCAATGGCACTGATGCTGTATCTAAAGGGGCTGAAGTATTTATACAGCATGCCTTTGATAGTGGTTTTGGTTTTTATGCAAACTACACTTATAACAAAACCAATAAGGCCGATGTAGAAGTAGATGGTAAAGAGTTTGGTAAATCGCCTTTAATTGGCAGTGCTAAGTACCAGTACAATACCTCGATATATTATGAGGGAGATGCTTTTAATATTCGTGCTTCTTACAACAAGCGGGGTGAAACCGTGTTGGGTTTAAATAGTGGTTTAAACGTGTATCAAGACCCATACGAGCAAGTTGACGTAAATGCATCAATTACTTTATTAGAAGACTTGAGCCTAACAGCCGCTGTGATAAATTTAACTAAATCTGAGTCAGTAACCCGATTGGGTAACGATACAGAGTCTCGGTTATTAAACTCAAGCTATTCGGGTAGACGATATTATGCGGGCATAAACTATCGTTTTTAAGCTGAGTTTGTTGAGTTTAGGTAAACAAGCTGTTTTGTTGCTGTTTTAGCTTTTTCTTGTAAGTTATTACTTTATAATGAGCATTATAAAAATTATTTAATTAATATTAACAGGATTGAAATGAGTGATTTAACGGCAATAGCCAACTTATCTATTTTATTAGTTGAGCCTTCTGAAGTGCAACAAAAGCTAATAAAAAAATCACTGGCTCAGTGCGGTGTTACACAAATTGAAACGGCCAGCACTCAAGAAAACGCGCTGGCTGCTTTATCAAATTATCACCCTGATTTAGTCATTAGCAGCATGTACTTAAGTGATGGCACAGCTGATTCTTTATTACAGGCAATACGCAGTAATAGTAATACCGAGCAACAGGCATTTATGTTGGTATCGAGCGAGCGTAATAAGCGCCATTTAGAGCAACTTAGGCAATCGGGGGTATTAGCGATTTTACCTAAACCGTTTAGTGCCGACGAAATAACCCGGGCGCTTAAAGCGACTTTAGATATTATTAGCGAGCAAGAAGTGGAACTAGAGCACTTTGATGTGACGCTTCTTAGAGTGCTTGTAGTTGATGACAGCCGTTTTGCACGAAAACACATAATACGAGTGCTAGCGGGGATGGGAATTCCAGCACCGGTAGAGGCCGAAGACGGTAAACAAGCAATTGAAATGTTAAACAGCCAATCATTTGATTTAATTGTTACTGACTACAATATGCCAGAAATGGATGGTAAAGAATTAACTGAAACGGTAAGGCAATCGAATGCGTACTCGCATATTCTAATCTTGATGGTGAGTTCAGAAGCTAACGATACCCATTTAGCTAATATTGCTCAAGCGGGTGTGGACGCAATATGTGACAAACCATTTGAACCTGCAACGGTGCGCGATTTGCTTTTTAAAATCATGAGCTAACTCGCAGCTGTAAAAGCACTTTTTAACTAAAGTGCTTTTAAGTCGCTTTGCAGTAATGTAATGAAAAATTAAGTAACTTGGCACCAGATAAGGGCTTACTTAAATAAAATCCCTGAGCAATATCGCAGTTTAGTTCGTTAAGTAAATCTAGCTGCTCTTTGGTTTCTACCCCCTCTGCAACTACTTTTATTTCTAGGCTGTGTGACATCGCTATGGCCGCTTTTACTAAATTACAGTCGGCCTTGTTATCTGTTATGCCACTAATAAAGCTGCGGTCAATTTTTAGCACATCAAAGGGGTATTCTCGTAAGTAACTTAATGATGAATAGCCGGTGCCAAAGTCGTCCATTGACAGTTTTATGCCCAGTTCATCAATTTGCACTAAGGCCTCACGAATTGAAGTTTGTCCATCCATTAATACCCCTTCGGTGATTTCTAATTCTAAACATTCGTTACTAATGGTGTTTTCATTAAGAGCATGAATAATTATATTCACCAGCTCTGGATCTCTAAACTGACGCGGCGATAAGTTAACAGCCATGGTGTATTGCTGGTTGTTGACAGTTTGCCATTCATTTAAGAAACGTAAAGCTTGATTAATAACAAACACACCAATAGGTGCAATTAAGCCAGTTTGTTCAGCAATAGGAATAAATTCATCAGGGGTAATTTCCCCTAACACAATATTATGCCAACGTAGCAAAGCTTCAGCGCCAATGATAGTGTTTGTTTTTACATCTATTTGCGGTTGGTAATAAAGCTCAAATTCGTTTCGCTCCAGTGCACCATGCATTTGCTCTTCTATTTCAAAACGGCGGCGCATAGCAACGTTCATTTGCGGGGTGAAAAAAGAAGAGGTATTGCGACCCAAAGCTTTAGCTTGATACATAGCCGTATCCGCATTTCGTAATAATACCGACGCAGAGGTGCCATCTTTAGGGGAAATTGCAATACCAATACTTAATGTGAGTATTAAGTCTCTGCCTTCGAGTTTAAAGGGCTTTCTAAATGCTTTAAGTAACCGCTCAGCAATTGCTAAAGCATCATTTTCATCGTTTAAACTGGATATTAAAACAATAAATTCATCACCCCCTAATCGACCGACAGTGTCATTTTGCTTTAGTGTTTGCTGTAATCTAGCGGCTGCTGCAATTAACAGTTTATCGCCTACTTCATGCCCTAATGAGTCATTCACTTTTTTAAAGTCATCAAGGTCTAAAAAAAACACTGCAGCTTTTTCATGACTCTTTTGTACTTCCATTAATATTTGTGACAAGCGATCTAAAGACAAAAAGCGGTTAGGCAAATCGGTTAAGCTATCAAAGAGAGCCTGATGACGGATCAATTCTGCTGAGCGGTGTGGTTCGCTAATATCACGGATAATCACCATGATTTGGTTTTTTTTGGGCAGTAAGCGCAATCTCGCCTCATAATAAATTACGCCTTCAGGCATGCTCAATTCATATTCAAAACTGACCATACTGTTTTGAACTATTGTTTTTTCTATATGAATTTGAAATTTTTCCGCTACTTTTTCAGGTAGTACATCAATCATTTTCTTACCAATGAACTGCTCAGGTGAAACATACAGATCGTTGTTATTGTTTGCGTGATAGTCAGCAATAGTGCCATCTTGCTCTAGTACAAAAAATAAGTCAGGAATGGCTTCAAAGATAGTCTTCAACATACTGGCATTAAATGTGGCTTCAGCTTGCGCTTTATGCACCTCAGACAGGTCAATATCAATACAATACATTTGTTTTGTTTCGTATTGATTGGTAAACATAACATGGCTTGAAAATACAGCTACATCATTACCCGCTTTATGTTTAAGAGTGAGTTCTGAGGCGGGAATTTCAATATCATGCTTAATCCAATTACTATGGGCTTCAATTACGGGCTCTCGCATTGGTGTGGGTATAATTAAATCTTCGAGTTTTTTGCCAATGGCTTCTTGCTGTGAATACCCATAAAGCAATTCACTGCCTTTATTCCAATAAATTACACGTCGTTGCTCATCATAACCTTGCACTGATATTGAATCGACAGCATCAAAAAGCTGGTGTAACGGGTCATTAGTAACATATTGATGAGTCGGCATATTATTAGTTTTATTGGGAGCCATTAAATGGGTTCCAGTTATTGAATTACTTTATTTATATATTAGACATAAAGTTGTGATTTAGCATGGTAAGGGAGGTTTCAATGTGTGACTTTTCATTGATTTAGTCGAAAGTAATTTTAACAAAGCACAATTAAGTACTTTTAAAGCAAAGGCCAATAAATATTGGCCTTTATATTTTATTAGTTGGTGGGCATTAAATAGATTTCGCGCACGCTATTACGCTGATTAGCTTCAATGGCAAATAATACCGCATCGGCCACGTCTTGAGGGTCGAGCTTATCTGGTTTTGCTTCATCAAAAAATGGTGTATTCACCATGCCTGGGGCTATGGTTGTACAACGGCCATGCCAAGGTTTCATTTCCTCTGCAAGGTTTTGACCAAAGCCATGGGCAAACCATTTAGTGGCACCATAAATAGAGCCATCAATAGGTCTTCGCCCTGCTGCTGAGCTGGTTAAAATAAAATGCCCTTGGTTTTCACGTAAGTGAGGCAAAGTGAGTTTTGCGGTCCACAACAATGCTTTGATGTTAAGGTCAACCATGGCTGACCACTCATCGGGGTCGCCATTTTCGGTGCCTGGTGATGACACACCCATGCCCGCGTTAGCGAATGCAACGTCTAATCGGCCAAATTTTTCAATGCCTTTACTTACTACACTCTCAAGCTCGCTAAACTGAGTGGCATCGGCTGAAACGCTAAATGCATTTTCATGGCCTAATTCGTTAACTAGTTTATTGAGTTTATCTTCACTGCGCGCAGTTAATATTACTTTGTGACCATTTTTAACTAATGTTTTAGCGGTCGCCTCGCCAATACCACTAGAGGCACCGGTAATTAAAATTACTTTATGTGTCATAGTTCCTCCAAACAAAAAGCCCGCAAGTGCGGGCTAAAATTTATAATAGTTGATTGCTTATTGGGCAATGTCAAATGTCACTTCAGTATCTTCACCGGTTACAACCGTTACTGGCTGAACCTGATAAAGAGTAAATGCTTCATCCTGAAGTTCAGCATCATCAATATGTGCGTTACAGGTATAACCGAGCTGGTAATCGCCAGGCGTAATAAATGCTAATTCAAATTCATATTGGCTAGTTTCATTGTTTAGTACAACATTTGCAGTAGCCAATGGTGCGTCTACAGGGGTTTCACCCTCAGTGACTTCGTAATTATCAAGTGGTTGCTCTACATCACTGTTATACAAGTAAACAGCATGGCCAAATGAACCATCTTCAGCGGCAACCTCAATGTTATCGGTTTCACAATTTGCATAAAGTGATTCGCTTACTGTACCTTCAATATCTTGTGACTCAGCAAGGTTTTCAAGACGAACTCCACGTGGTTTTAATACTATTTCGTTACCGCTTTGTGGCGCAACTAACGATTTTTTAAGATCAAACTCAAGTACAAAAGTGTTGTCCGTTTGATTCAGAGTAAAACCATCAAGTTGAATTTCACCGATCCCGTCATTGCCTTTTCGTTTTACGATTAACGGTGCAGTGCTGTCATCTTCATAAACAACATGCGAGGTTTCGGTTAGGTTGTTTATATCACCATTGATTACATCAGCACGTATCCACGCGTATTCACCTGCAGGTACGTCTTCGCCCTCTAGTAAGGAAAAAATATCATCGCCAGTGTAATCCAATAAGTTAACCATTTCAGCTTCGGTTGAATCGCTGGCTTCACGTGTTTCGAAGCTAAAATCTTCGCCACCTTGTGAGCGCAAGGTAATAGAGTCAAAAACCACATTAACCGCTTTTAAGCCTGTTACTGGCGCATCTGAAACTCCTAAACTGAACGTTGATTTTTGCGGATCGGTAGGAGTAATAGGGGAGTCATCATTTGATGAACCACAACCCGTTAATGCTAATAAGACGGCGCTACTAAGTAATGTTGATTTTAAGTTCATGTTAGGTTTCCAAATACTTTAAAGTATCACTCAGTATAGATACAAAAACTTAACCTAAATTGAATTAAAATTATTAATTACAGGAAGAAGATTTAAATACTGTGTATCTTCCCCCTATAAAAAAAAAGCTTAGGCTTCTAATTGGAAGGGATAAACTGATCCCAAGCTCAGTAATTGTGTTAACTCATCAAGGGCTTGGTAGCTTTCGGTTAGTAAAGCAGGGTCTGCAAAGTCGTTGGCACCAAGCTTATCTCGGTAATGGCGAGTAGCCCAATCACATAATTGGCTATATTTTTCGTCATTTAAAATAACATCAGGATTTACCGCTGCTAATTCGTGGCTGTTTAATGCAACTCGTAATCGCAAACAAGCAGGCCCACCACCATTTTGCATACTTTGGCGCAAATCAAAAAACTGCACTTGATTTATGGGGTTATCGGCAACAATTAGCTCTTCAATATACGCTTTTACAGCAGGGTTGCGCTGGCATTCTTGTGGGGCAACGAGCAACATTGCATCGTCACTAAGGCTAACCAGTTGGCTATTAAATAAATAGCTACTGACAGCATCTTGAATACTCACTTTGCTGGTTGGCACCTCAATAATATAAAGCTGTTTGTTACCTACATAGGCTTCTCGGATATCGTCTAATGCTTGCGTTTGGTTTAAAAACGCCTGTTGATGGCATAATAAAACATTGGCGTTACCCACTGCAATTACATCATTATGGAACACCCCTTGGTCAATCACATCAGGGTTTTGTTGTAATAGTATTTGGCTGGTATCTTTTATATTGTGCAATCGACAAATGGCTTCAGACGCTTCCAAAGTTTGCCTTGCAGGGAACTTAACGGGTTTAACCAGTTTACTGTTAAAGGCACTTGCACCAAATACAAATAACTCTAGCCCGGTTTCACCATGGCTGTCGCACAGGCGAGTATGGTTTGCTGCGCCTTCATCACCAAAAAAACCTTGCTCAGGCAAATGTGAATGGTGTGCAAAGTATTGCTCGTTATTAAACATTGCTTTAAGCAAACGTGTAGTGGTGTTTGGCTCTAAAGAGCGATGAAATTTATTATTCAGGTTAGCAGCAGTAAAGTGTACTTTGCCATCGTTAGTATCAGGGGAGGGAGATACTGTAGCAGCATTAGCTGTCCACATGGCAGAGGCTGAGTAACAGGCGCGCAATAAAATAGGATCAGCTTTAAAAGCTTTATTAATGACTTGCGCATCGTTGCCAGTAAATCCTAGACGGCGAAGTACATTTAAATCTGGGCGAGCATGAGGCGCAAATACCCCTTGGGTTAAGCCTTTATCGTGCATAGCTTTCATTTTAGCCAGGCCCTGCAATACAGCTTCTTGCGGATTTGAAAAACTCGCCGCGTTATTTAACGAAGCAACATTACCATACGACAAACCTGCGTAGTTGTGAGTAGGGCCGACTAAGCCGTCAAAATTAACTTCTAAAGCATGCATACACGTTCCACTATCCGGTTAAATAGTCTTTTACAATACAACGCTATGACTCAGCTTGCAAAGTCTGTTCAAAAATAGTTTTTAGCGCGAGTAGATACGCTCTTTCTCACTGGTGGTATGCGTATTTGTTGGCTCATTAACTTGCCACACTGTGATATCTAAGCGCCATAAAAAATAAAGAGTGTTGTATAAATTAAACATAGCTTGTTCCTTGGTGTTGCTAACGTCAATAAGAGAGTAGGAAGAAGTATGCCAATTGTTTATTGAATATTTTATCAATATAAATCAGATGTTTACTATTATTTCTTTAATACCTAGTTTGGTTGAGGCACCAAATTGGGGGAGTAATTATAAAATATGCACTTTTTTGGTGTGATGTTATAAAGCCCTGCATTACATGACAGGGCTAGGGTAATTACGTTAGGTTATTAACGACCTACTTTACCTTTTACAAGGGGCGTAAACGACATCACTTTAAACTTATTAGGGTTTTGAGTTTTATCATTGCTTAACACCGGCGAGTTGTTCAAATCGTTTACTGTAAAATATATTTTATGATCTGCACCATAACTAAAGCCATCTGGCCAGCTTAGGCGATCATCTTTAAATAACACCTCATAGTCGCCACTTGGTTTTACGACGCCAATTGCACCATTGGTTATATCGGTCACATAGACGTTACCGCCCCCATCCACCGTAATGCCGTCGGAAATGGGTTTAGTGCCGTAGCGCATTACTTTGGCTTCTAGCGCTTTTGCTGAAAGCTGCTCGTTGTTAATTGCGCTGGTGGCAATACGATAAACCGAAGTCCCCGACATTGACCCAAAGTAAAGCCAGTCTTCGTTAGGGTCAAGCGTAATTGGGTTAACACCTAAACGCGCAGGTTGTCCGCCCAGGCGCATTGTTCGGCCATTAATAACCATATCAATATTTTCGGCGGTGGTGTATTGGCTATCTTGTAATACTCTTCGCGCTTCACCGGTTTTTAGGTTTACTATAATAATTGCAGCCTGAGTGCCTTGTGCTGTATCGGCAATGTAAATAACGCCGTGTTTATTATCGATAACTAAATCGTTTAAAAACGAGGTATCGGTAATTGTTGGTTTGGCTAGGTAAATAATTTTATGCAGTTGCTCTTGGTTGGTATCCCAACCAACTAATCTCCCCGCATGATCTGGCCCTGAGGTATCAAGCATCCATAGTATGCCGTCGCTTGATACATTAACACCGAGTACCCCGTAAAAGCCCTTACCTTTGTTGTATGCGTAAGCCCATTGCTCATTAGGGTAGGGTTTAGTGGTGCCATCACTTAATAGCTCCATGATTTTTTGATTTTGCCCATAAAAACCATGTATAGATAAGAACTTACGGCCAGATGGCGTAATGGCTATGTTGCCAGGCGGGTGTTGTGCATCAAATGTCGCAACAGTGGTTAATTCACTATTATTGGCAAGTGCTCCATTACTTACCAGTAATGTAATGCTGTAAGTAATAGCAATAAGTCGTTTTTTTAAATGAGTCATTAATTAACGCCTTGTTTGTTAAGTTATAGCTGGGTAAAGCTGGGTTTTTAGTCGGTCAGATCACTGACCACTAAGTCGAGTAACTGCATTAATTGTTGTGCTTGGGTTGTGTCGATACTGTCAAATTTGCAAAAAATCCTTTTTGGGATGTCGGCAGCTTCAAGTTTTAAAGAGTGACCCTTGTGAGTCAGTTGCACCAAACGCTTACGCTTATCGTGTTCGTCTTTTATAACGTTAAGTAATGACTTGTCGGTCATTTTTTTTAATATTTGAGTAAGCGCGCCACCATCAATTGCGGTTTTATCTATTAGCTCAGCGATGGTTACTTCATCTTGTTCCCACAGCGCCATCATAACAACATACTGAGGATAGGTAAGGTTAAGCTCAGCTAGAGGTTCTCGATAGGCACGGGCTATGCTGTTGGACGCCATATATAAACGATGGCATAACTGATTTTTTAATTTTAACTGTTCAAACGACATCGCTTTATCCTTCATTTCAATACAGAGTATTTTAGTTTGCATGCAAAGTATTTGCAATCGGAATTTAGTTGATCTATTATTTTGCATACAAAGTAATTAACTTGAAAATTTTAATCTTAGGAGTTCACTATGAATGTATTACAAAATGTAGCTTATACAGCAAAAGCAACGGTAACAGGCGGACGTGAAGGCGTTGCTAAATCGGATGATGGTCGTTTAGATGTTAACTTATCAACGCCTAAAGGATTAGGTGGTGACGATGGACAAGGCACTAATCCAGAGCAATTATTTGCAGCAGGTTATGCTGCCTGTTTTATTGGTGCACTTAAGTTTGTAGCGGGTAGCGAAAAAATTGCGTTACCAAGCGATACTTACATTAACTCTGAAGTGTCTATTGGTGCGATTGATGCCGGTTTTGGTATTGCTGTAAAATTGGCTGTATCACTAGGTGATATGGACAAAGCAGCGGCACAAGCCTTGGTAGAGAAAGCACATCAAGTATGTCCATATTCAAATGCAACTCGCGGCAATATTGAAGTAGAGCTGTCGGTTATTTAATTAACCCCTTTATATTGTTTATAAAAACACGCCATGAGTGATCATTGCGTGTTTTTTATTGGGCACACCTCTAAAAGCCAAACTTGAGTTGACGCGGAAAATAGATAACTTTAACTATATATACGAAATTTCATATATTCACTATTCCATATGTCTTTCTTTTCATATATTGTTGTTGTATGCAAAACAAGACTACACTGTATGAATCAACTAAATCCTCTGCATTTTTTTAAATGTATCGCTGACGACACCCGCTTAAAGACAATGCTGCTTATTGCGCATGAAGATGAGTTATGTGTATGTGAATTAGTGGCGGCACTTGATGTAAGCCAGCCTAAAATTTCACGGCATTTAGCTGTATTACGTCAATGCGGTTTGCTTGCTGATCGTAAGCAAAATCAATGGGTGTTCTATAGCTTAAATAAATCACTACCTGATTGGGCGAAAGATGTAATTACAAAAACATTGCATGCCACCCCTAAATTTTATGAGCATCAATTACAGCGTTTAAATGTGATGGGTAAGCGTCCTGAGCGAATTTTAAAATGCTGTGACTAACTAAAGGAATTTTATAATGACGATTAAAGTAGGCATAAATGGTTTTGGACGAATCGGACGTTTAACCTTACGAGCGGGAATTGATTGGCCTGAGGTTGAATTTGTACATGTTAATGATGTGGCTGCTGATGCGAAAACACATGCCCATTTATTAGAATTTGACTCGGTTCACGGGCGCCTAAAATATGAGGTGCAAGCCGATGATAATAGTTTTTCTGTAGCAAAGCATACGGTTAAAGTAACGAATAATAAATCGATTGCAGAGACTGACTGGTCACAATGTGATGTGGTGATTGAAGCCAGCGGTAAAATGAAAACAACAGAATTACTCAACGCTTATTTAGCGCAAGGTGTAAAGCGTGTGGTTGTTACTGCCCCAGTTAAAGAAGAGAGTGTTTTGAATGTGGTAATAGGGGTGAACGATCATCTTTATAATCCGCAGTTACATAAAATTGTTACCGCGGCTTCATGCACAACAAATTGTTTAGCGCCTGTGGTAAAAGTATTGCAAGAAAAAGTAGGGATTAAGCATGGATCCATAACAACGATTCATGACATTACCAACACCCAAACCATTATAGATGCACCTCATAAAGATTTACGTCGCGCGCGCTCATGCGGAACAAGTTTAATTCCTACCACTACAGGCAGTGCAACGGCTATTACGCAGATATTCCCTGAGCTCAAAGGAAAATTAAACGGCCATGCAGTTCGAGTCCCCCTAACCAATGCATCAATTACTGATTGCGTGTTTGAACTAGAGCGTGGTGTAACCGAACAAGAAGTGAATGGATGGTTTAAGCAAGCGGCTAATAACGAGCTAAAAGGCATTTTAGGCTATGAAGAAAAGCCATTGGTATCTATTGATTACAAAACAGACCCTCGTAGCACAATTATAGATGCGCTTTCGACAATGGTTATAAACCACACTCAACTTAAACTCTATGCTTGGTATGACAATGAATGGGGTTATGCCAACCGGACTGCTGAGCTGATGCTCAAAGTAGGACAAAGTGATTTAGTAAACTAGTTCAGGGTATTGAAGATGTTTTCGCAAATCGCCAATTTACCATCGGCTTTAAAACAGTATGGCATTATTACGGGTAATTACTGGGCTTTTACACTAACAGATGGCGCACTTCGCATGCTGGTGGTGCTGTATTTTCATCAGTTAGGGTATGGCGCGCTCGCGATTGCCATGCTGTTTGTGTTTTATGAGTTATTTGGGGTTATTACTAACTTAATTGGCGGTTGGTTAGGTGCGCATTTAGGTTTAAATAAAACCATGAACATAGGATTAGGGTTGCAAGTTGTGGCTTTAGCTATGTTGTGTGCACCAAGCGATTGGTTATCGGTAAGTTATGTAATGTTAGCGCAAGCCTTAAGTGGGGTTGCCAAAGATCTCAATAAAATGAGCGCTAAAAGTGCGATTAAATATTTAGTTCCCGAAGGTGACAATCAGCAAAGCCAATTATACAAATGGATTGCTATATTAACGGGCTCTAAAAATGCATTAAAAGGAGTTGGCTTCTTTTTAGGGGGGCTATTACTTACTTTATTAGGATTTGTTGGAGCGTTAGTTGCTTTAATTATGCTTTTAACTATCGCTTGGATCATTAGCTTAGTGTATTTAGAGGGTGATATAGGCAAAGCTAAAAATAAACCAAAATTTAAAGCGTTATTTTCTAAGTCTAGGGCAATTAATTTACTTAGTGCCGCTCGGTTTTGTTTATTTGCTGCTCGTGATGTATGGTTTGTTGTTGCACTGCCTGTTTATTTAGCCTCGCAATTTAATTGGCCACACTGGTGGGTTAGTGGTTTTATGGCACTATGGGTGATTGCTTATGGGGTAGTGCAATCTCAAGCACCAAAAATTACGGGTAAGTCACTTGTCAGTAATGATGCGATAAAGAAAGCGTTTTACTGGGGGGGAGTATTGGCGTGTGTCACCTTGTTATTAGCTTGTTTGATGCAGTTGAATATAGCTGTAAACACTACGCTAATTGTTGGGTTATTTATTTTTGGTGCTGCATTTGCTATTAACTCATCATTACACAGTTATTTGATTGTCAGCCTTGCTAAAAGTGATGGTGTTTCTTTGGATGTAGGTTTTTATTACATGGCTAACGCTGCAGGAAGACTGGTCGGGACAGTACTTTCTGGTTTTATGTATAAAGTATATGGACTGCAGGCCTGTTTGTGGGTAAGCGCTAGCTTACTTTTGCTCGTTTGTTTAATCACTCAACGGTTAACTAAACAAAGTTAGCCGAACACTAAATACTAAAATAAGTCACTAAACGGTATTTCTGAAATATTTTATAGTATGTTCTTTTAATTGGTCTAAACTAAAAAATACATATGTAAGGTAAGGTAATTTTAATGCGGGAAATAGCGTTAGCAAAAAAGTTATTGTGGATAAGTGTTGGAAGTATACTTTTAACGGTTGTACTATTTTCATGAATATTGTGGTCTAAATTATCATCAAGTAATGCACAAACCTCTTCAGAGGCAGAAACATTAATTGTCAGTGAAGTAGATGGTCGCTTAACCGCAAATGCAGCCGCATACGGTGAGAAAATTGCTGCATTTATCAATGAAGCTTATCGGATCCCATACGCTCTTGGCAGTATTTTAGAAGACGCCGATAAAACATCCATAAACAGAGAGTCTGTTGTTCTACTAAATCGCTCAATACTAGAAAGCAATGATGTTATTTCTAGTATTTACTCACAGTTTGAACAAAATGGCTTTGATGGCAAAGATAGTGATTTTACCCAAGGGTACGATCACTCAGTTGCTGGAGCTGGCACACTAGAGGTTTATCTAACGAGAAATTCGAACGGCGTTGTTGAACAACAAGTAGTAGAAGATGCCTCAGAAAAATATGTTGATAAAATTAATGAATTCGGTTTACGTGAAGCCGAATGGTACTTGTGTGCAAAAGACAAATTAAAACCCTGTATCATGGAACCCTACCTCTATGAAATAACACCGGGTTATTCTGAAATGATGACCTCTTTAGTGGTGCCTATTATTAAATCAGGCCAGTTTGTAGGGGTAACAGGCGCGGATATTACACTACCTGTATTTCAAAAATTGACAGAAGAGCTTTCAAAAGCGCTTTACGATGGCAAAG
Organism: Pseudoalteromonas sp. G5_S1_54_S4; assembly: GCF_054968565.1. Classification (NCBI taxonomy): domain Bacteria; kingdom Pseudomonadati; phylum Pseudomonadota; class Gammaproteobacteria; order Alteromonadales; family Pseudoalteromonadaceae; genus Pseudoalteromonas; species Pseudoalteromonas sp. G5_S1_54_S4. Next base: position 32,113 of record NZ_JBQKUL010000002.1, read on the forward strand.
CAAAAGTAACGTTACTTAGTCATTTGGGTTTAATTGTCGGTACGAGTCATTACAAAGAAAAATTAGGCCGCCCGCTAAAAGAAGCGGTTAGCGCTAAAAGTTATGAGAGTTACAAAGCACTAAAAGGTACCAAAGGAACAAACAAACAAGGTGCTGAAATAATGGTGTCTTACCCGATTGAAATTAAGCTTGCTGATGTGAAATGGATGCTGCTAATTGAAGTACCCGCTGAACTTGCCTTTGAAGGACCTATTCAATTAACTGCTGGGATGTCTGAGGCTGCAAAAGAGCTGGGTGTGATTATTTTGATCACGGGAACTGTGATTGCGGTATTGGCATTTATAGTAATGAAACTTGTTGTAGGCAGTGTTGTGGCGCCACTTAAACAAATACAAGAACGTGTAGATAACCTAGCCAGCTCTGAAGGTGATTTAACACAAACACTACATGTTGATACGCATGCTGAGCTTATAGCTTTGGCCGGAGGATTTAATAAGTTTTTATCAAAACTGCGTGAACTTATTAGTGAGCTAAAAGCGGTCTCGGATCAAACCAAGCATCAAGGCGAAGTTACCTCAAATATTGCCGTAGAAACCAAGCATAATGTTCAGGCACAGTTTAAAGAAATTGAAAGTGTTGTGACGGCAATGAACGAAATGAGCGCGACAGCACTTGAAGTGGCAAAAGCTTCTGAGCAATCTGCGCAACAAGCTGATGAAATCAATACCTTAGTGGTTAGCAGCGAGTCGAGTTTATCTTCTGCGATGACCCAAGTTAAAACAATGTCTGAGGAAATCAAAGAAGCCAACCAAGCAGTCGAAAAAGTGGCCTCACGTAGTAATGATATTACGCAAATTTTGGATGTGATCCGAACTATTTCTGAGCAAACAAATTTACTGGCATTGAATGCCGCCATTGAGGCTGCACGTGCCGGTGAACATGGTCGAGGTTTTGCTGTTGTTGCGGATGAAGTTAGGGCTTTAGCGTCTAAAACTCGCTCATCCACCGACGATATTAGCAGCCTAATTGATAGCTTGTTATCAGAAGTAGGAAATGCATCAACTGTCATCGAAAAAGGCGTTGTACGTGCTGAAAATGCAGTTGATGAAACTTCTACTGCCTTTGATGCACTGCACAGTGTTGTTGTAAAAGTGGATGAAATAACTAACCAAATCACCCATATTGCAACCGCAGCTGAAGAGCAAAGTTTGGTCACTGAAGAAATAAATCGTAATTTAACTATTATTTCTGATGCGGCATCTCAGCTCTCTGATTTATCTGCTCAGGCAGGCGATAGCAGCCAAGAACTCAATAAGTTGGTTGCACAGCAAGACGCTGAGCTGAATAAGTTGAAAACGTAAATTTTTTATTTAGAGTTAAACAAGCGGCTAATTTAATACAGATTAGCCGCTTTTTTATACGCTGAATAATCAAACGGAATATAAAAAGAGTTTATTTAAGCGCAAAGACAAGCACCCAATAGGATTACAGTTTTTTGATTAGTACAAACATTTGGTTGATCATCGGCATCGCCAAATGCTCGACTGCAGGGCGATTAAAGTAACCTCGTAATCCTGTAAATTGCACTTGGAAAAATTGTGCGTATGCAGTTGCAGTTAAATCACCGCTTAGCTCCCCATTTTCAATAGCGCGGGTAAACAATGTGGTTAAATAAGATTCAAATTTAGTCAGTAATCCTGCGCTTAACTCACTTAAAGCCGTGTCTTTTTCAGCAAATTCGGTATTTGCTTTTACTAACATACAAATAGCACTTGGACTGCAGTCCTTGGTTTTAATAATTACATTTTCAACAAATGCCCGCAAACCACCTAAAATCGAATCAGAGTTTGCTATAAAGCCCTCAATTTGGCTTTTCATCTGTACGGTGTAGTCTTTTAAGGATTCGCTGTATAACCCCTCTTTAGAGCCAAATGCAGAGTAAATACTTCCTGGTCGCATATTTATAGCTTCCTGTAAATCGCGGGTAGAAGTAGCATGAAAGCCTTTCTCCCAGAACAGCTGACTTGCCACGCGAACAACATGTTCACGTTCAAATTTAATTTTATTGGCCATAATAGTTTCTATTAATTTGAGCGACTGTTCAATTTTAACTTGAGCGACCGCTCAGAATCAAATAATATGTTTCTCAACACGACTTGATACTATTTATTATATAGGAGCAAACTATGGCTGAATTTACCTTATACACGCAAGAAAATGCATCAGCAGAGGCAAAACCTTTATTAGCAGACCCTGTCGCCGCTTTTGGAATGTTGCCTAATCTTCATGCTGTGATGGCTGAGGCACCAACATTGCTAAAGGGTTATCAAGTACTGCATGAGTTATTTCAAAAAACATCGTTTAATGCACAAGAGTTAACGGTTGTTTGGCAATCAATTAATGTTGAGCACGAGTGCCATTATTGTGTGCCAGCACACAGTGGTATAGCCGCTGCCATGAAGGTTGATGAGAATATTGTGGATGCATTAGTCAATAAAACCCCGCTTGCTGATCCTAAACTTGAGACACTTCGTGAGACAACGCTTGAAATGACACGAGAACGTGGTGTGTTAAGTCAGTCACAGCAGGAAAAGTTTTTTGCAGCAGGGTATACAAAACAACAGCTTCTTGAAATTGTGTTGGGTCTTGCGCAAAAGGTGATGAGTAATTACACCAACCATCTTGCAGATACGCCTGTTGATAATGCGTTTAAAAAATTTATAAAGTAATTTAAGATCAGTGTTCTAGTTCAAAATCGTAATTATTAATGGCTAGAACACTGTTTTTTAAAGAACTAATACGTTTTTAGGTATTACAAGGCAATAAGTAAAACTTATTTAAACTTTACTTCTTTATTGCTGCGATGGTAGGTGCGAATTTGCGGCTTAGTCCATTCACCTTTTTTTAAATAACTGGTGGAAACAACAAATTGCTCATCTTTGAATTCACTAGTTGATTTAACTTTAGTGATTCCCTCTTGGCTGCCAGTGACGTCTTCATAAGCAACAAATTGTGTTGGGCTCAACACTTTCATGACTCCTTTGGTATAAAAGCCAGCCGTAGTAAAATAATAAAATACTAATGACTGTTTTTTGCGATCATAGAAAATCATTGATTCGCCCCCATACTCACCTTCATTTATAGAATGCCTAGTGCGAATGGCTTTACCATTTAAGGTGCGCTCCCATTTGGTCACATCTTGGGTTGGAAGCGGGTTTTTATCTATATGAAAATCAGCTTGCCAAGTACCTAAGTAAGGAGTGAATACCGCAAGCTCAGGCTCTAGTAAATCCGTTTTATTATTTGCTTGAATACTGAATATACATAGTGAAAACAGCAGCATCGAAGCCTTTAAATATGTCATAATTTAACCTTGGTGTTTCTTTTAATTATCTTCATTATAGGCGATTATTTTTTGATAAAAAGTAGCTTAATTATATTTTCCAGCTTGTTTATAGCCTTATTTTGGTTAGCTTACTTAAATAATGGAGTTGAAATGTACTTACCCATATATGTTTCATCGATCAGCTGTATTACATTTGTATATTACGCATGGGATAAGCGAAAAGCGGTACAATCAAACCATAAAAAAGTGAGTCGCATACCTGAACGACACTTACATCTATTGGCTTTATTTGGAGGATGGCCCGGTGCACTTATAGCGCAGCAAAGTTTACGGCATAAGTCACAAAAACGAGTTTTTATTGCAGTGCTATGGGTATGTATTGTAGTTAATATTAGTGTAATTAGTTATGCGTGGTTTGCCTATTACCGTATTTAAAATGCCTTTATTGAGCGTAATAAAGGCATTTTAAATTGATAATTCGCTTATTGCGCAGACTGGCTTAGCTGTTTTTCATCTAGCTCAATAGTTAAGATGGTTTTTTTGTCAACCGTTACCCATTTTCTATAAGTCACATAGCCTGCCTTACTTACTTCGATATCATATTTACCTGCATCTAGTTCTATAGCGTCTTGATATACAGGCACTATATTCATAATGCGTACTCTAGAGTCTGCAGGGTTAGTAATAACAGTCAGTGATATCGGCGCATTCTCTTCGCTAACTTGAGGCGTTGGCTCAATAACTACTTCCTCTGTTTTATTTACACTAGAAGTTGTCGAACAACCCGTAAGTATAACGGCTGCAGCTAATAAGCTTAAATTTTTCATAGGTACTCCATTAATTATAAAAAGTCTAAATATTTTAAAATCTTGGCGGAGTGTATGATGATGGAAATGCACTCGTCGTCCTTGACTTTATTATGTATATTTTGGGTTAGTCTAATAGCTAACTAATCTATATTCAATTATATCTGTGTTATTTTTGAGCAATATATAAGAGTTGTTTAAAGCATATTGTCTAACGATTGCGTGATGGCCTCACTTTTTTCAACTAAACGTTCAGCTGCTTTATACATTCTTTTTTTCATTAAATCGTTCGCTGTACTAATGTAACGTCTCGATAATTCTTTTCTAAGCGATACTAAAAGAGAAAAATCGTTGGGTAGTGCTGTCGATTCGGATTTAATAAACTCTTCAAATTCCATTAAAGCTTTATGATCTTCAATAGTTTCTAATTGTGCAGAAAAGCGTTGAAACTTTGGACCATAAAAAACGACCGCATCGGCACGAGGAAACTCAGCTTGTTCGCCTAAATTAATCTTTTGTTGGTATGCGGTTAGTGCATTAATTGCAGACTCACGCTTCATTAAATTAGCAAGAAGCTCTTCTGCTTTTTTGTTATTTGAAAATACAATTTTACCCACATTTAAAAGTACTTTTTGTGTGATGACATCATCGCTTTCTATGGCTGTGTTTAACGCAACAGTAAAGTTATCAAGATGCAGATCCGTTGGTTGATAACGGTAAGTTTTATCTACTTCTTTTAGATCTTTAACGAGATGAGCAATACTATTGGGCTGGTCTTCGTTGTAGCGTGATTGTTCGAGTAATAAATCTATTCTCGCGGTAATATCAAAAATAATTGATTGGCGCTCCCTCAATACACTTTCTAATTGCATCGAAAGCTTTTCTGAATCGGGATAGTAGTTCAGTGCATTAGAATAGACCGCTATTATTTTATCAAAATCTTTAAATTTACGGCCCGCAATATTATTAAACTGGCTTGCTTCACCATTAAAGCTATCTAATATACTTTGCTGATTTGATCTGAGTAATCCTTGTTTAAGCACCTCATACTGTGGCGGAATTTGTTCTAGTTTGTTTAAAATAGTAGGGCCTTGCCAAGACATCCATGCTTCCACTTGTTGGTTAATTGCCTTGGCGTTATCAAGTTGTGCCTGTAATTGCTTGGTATTATCTGAGCTTGAAAAATAATTTTGAGTTATTAAGGCAATAATTGCCACACTAGCCACACTGGCAAAAATAGCGGGTTTTAAGTTCACTTTTAGCGTTTTTGAAATTTGTTCTAGTGAATCGAGTCTTTGGCTGGCGCTTAAAGATAATGCTTTATGTAAATTTTTCCATAAAAGGAGAGGGCAATTACTTGGTTTTTTTACAGTAGTATTTTTAGGAACTTTATCTGCAGCAATGCGGTTAAATGGGTGCTTACTGCTTAGAAGCTCATAAGCAATACAGGCAAATGAAAATACATCATCTTTAATGGATGCTTCGCCGCCTTTTAGCTGCTCAGGGCTAGCATACGTTGGAGTATAACCACCAATGGTTGCAAACTCACTTTCGTTTTTAACAGCATATTGGTCGTCCAAACTTTTGTGTTTAGCAATACCAAAATCAAGCACTTTGAGGTTACCATTAGAGTCAAAAATAATATTCGAAGGCTTAAGATCATTATGTATTACGCCACGTGAGTGGGCATATATAAGGGCGTCAGTTAATTGTTCTAAAATAATTTTCGCTTTTTTAAACGCTAAACCTGAGGGTTTATTTCGCTTAATAATTTGTTCTAGAGTTTCTCCCTCAATGAGCTCCATAGTGACATAATATAAATCGCCATCAGAGTCTGCTGAGTACACTTTTACAATACTAGGGTGAGCAAGTTGTTGTGTTTTTGCTGTTTCATCTTTCAATAATGAAATAGCTTCTTCAGAGTTGGAAAACTCTTCTTGGAGCACTTTTATAGCGACCGATGCTTCAGAGCGACCGCTGTTTTCTAAAAAGGTATCTCGCGCACGATATATGTAACACATTCCACCTTGCCCGATGAGCTCTTCAATTAGGTAGCGATCGGATATCTTTTTGCCGAGGAGGTTTTGTTTATGGATGCTTGATGTTTTTTTTGTGCTGGAGTCTAGAGAAGCAATCTGAGTTTTATCGTTGTTATCATTAATATTGCTCATTAAAAAAATCCTTTTATTGTGTTTAGTTAAATAATTACAAAGGTAAATAATCTCTACTTACCTATCAATTTTCCCTCTGATATAAGCATGTATTTTACAAAAATATACAATTATAGCAATGCCTGAATAGCATATTGTTGCCGGTGAACTCGCTTTATAGTGAATTGAAAAAGCCGGTTTAAAGCCAGAAGATGTCTCTAAAGTGTTTATTTTTGGCCTAGTTAAAAAGCATTAAAAAGAAAAGTAACAAACGCCGTCGATGAGTATATAGGCCGTATTGTTTTAGAGACAAAATCTACAATGCGACATTTCTCTGTGTTAATTTCAATGTTGACAATAGTTTCGCTTCTACTTTATCCTGTTCACAATAATGCTATAGGGACTGACTTATCAAATGGAACTGATACTAAACATCACTAGTTATCACAGACTTTCGCCTGAAATCGAAGCTACCAAAACGGTAAAAGATTCACTCACTTTTGGCCGTTCTGAGGGATGTGATTGGCATCTTCCCGATCCTGAAAAAATTATCTCAAGTAAGCACGGTAGAATTGAAAAAGAAGGCGATTCTTTTTATATATACGATAATTCAACCAATGGCTTGTTTATTAATTTTGCAGTGGCGCCTTTAGGCCAAGGTAATAAACAACGTTTGTCAGATAGTGATGTTTTAACTATTGGTGATTTTCAGGTTGATGTTAGTTTAGCTGACGAGCCACACGCAGATATTAGTAATCCTATTACTTCAAACAGTTCTCAACAAGTAAGTACATTTGCTTCACATAGTAGTCAAACTGCAGAGTCTGCGCCGTTATTCAATGATTCAATTATGAATGAGTCTATGCCTGCGGTATCTGTAATTTCACAACAAGCAACAGCGGATAATCATATTCCAGAAGATTGGGATGAACTAACTCGCCTTATGAATACCGATGAGTTTGATCTTGGTAATGACGAAGTGAATTCTTCAGCGCCAGTTGACACTCCAGCTCCAATAAAAGAAAGTGCGCCGACTAAACGTTATAATGCTGAGCAGCAAGCTGTAAAACAAACAGCGCCTGTAAAAAGCTTTGCTCAAAATGATAAAGTGTTTTGTGATGCCTTTTTAAACGGATTGGGGATTAAGGATGAGCTTAAAAGTGCTCTAGATAATGAAAAACTGTGGTTTGAGATGGGGCAGGGCTTAAGTTTATTACTGACAGAGCTTATGGAATCTTTACGCCAACGTGCGATTGTAAAGAACAAATTAAGACTGAACCATACAATGTTTCAGACCGAACAGAACAACCCATTGAAGTTTTCTGCCAATATTGATGATGTTATTCAGAACTTGTTCATAAAAAATAGTGCAAGCTTTCTGTCTTCGAATGAATCTATTAAAGAAAGCTTTGTAGATACACGCAAGCACGAGCAAGCACTGCTCGCTGGTGCAGATGGCGTGCTCAAAGGGATGTTATCGCAAGTTTCTCCCATGCAAATTAATCAACAGGCAAACGATAATTCTAACGTGTTAAAAATTATTCCAGGCCAAATAGAGTCTAAATGCTGGAAGTTATATCAAAGTTTATATGATGATATTTCTCAGGAAGTTAACGCGAAAGGCGCTATGGCTATGTCTGATGATTTTTTAAAAGCATATAACGATCGAATCAAAGAAACGCTCTAGAAAGGAAAGTAAATAATGCATAAAGTTAAGCTCTATTTAATGAGTTTTAGTTTACTATTTTTGGTACTGGGATGTACTACGATGAATAAAATCGTACCTCCTTCTACAGATCTGATCATCAATGTATCTAAAAATGTTAATCCTGATACATCTGAACGTCCTTCTCCGGTGGTGATGAAAATTTTTGAGTTGAGCTCAAGAACAATTTTTGACACGCAGGATTTTTTTAGCTTATACGATACGCCAGAAAAGATATTAGGCCCTGATTTATTAAAAAAGGATGAGTTAGAGCTTCAACCTGATTCAGTACAGCAATATAAAATGAGCCTTAATCGTAATACTCGTTATGTTGGGGTTGTTGTTGCTTACAGAAATATAGACCAAGCAAGGTGGAGAGCGGTTATTGAAGTTGACCCCACCGGTTATGACGACATCAATGTAAATGTAGAAGCGATTGCTACATACATGAGAGAGCAATAAAAAAGGATTTTTAAAATGGGTGATAACACTCGTGTTGCTTGGACTGAGGGGATGTTTTTAAGACCTCAGCACTTTCAGCAATCAGATAAATATATTTCAAATGTGATTAAGCAAGTATGCAGTGGAAACCTTGCTGATCCATGGGGAATAATTGATATTAGTATTGATAATGAATTACTTAACAGTGGTCAATTCGCTGTTGATTCATTAACTGCAATCACCCCGGATCTATTGCCAATTGATATGCCTCAGTCAACCTCTTTACCTGAGCCTTTAGTGGTTAATAAAGATGTGTTTGATGAAATTGTTTATTTGGCTATTCCTGCGCTAAAAAATAGTGGCGTTAATATATCGTCAACTGACGATAATATGGTTACTCGCTATAAGCTTAACGATTTGGCAGTGAGTGATGACTTATTGGGAGCGCAGTCTCAAGAAATAATTCAAGTTGCAAAAGTATACAGTAAGTTGATGCTGTCTTCTGATGATCATTCAGGGTATATCGTGTTGCCTTTAGCACGAATAGTGGATGTGAGCAGCGAAGGGCAAATAAAGTTAGATGCAAAGTACATTCCTCCCTCTTTAAAAGTAGGGCAGTGTAAACCTTTATCGGGGCTAGTGAGAGAAATTGGCTCAATGATAAAGCAACGTGCTGAAAGCATTGCTGCTAGGTTGTGCCAAGGTTATGCGGGTAGTACGTCTGTTGCAGATTTTATAATGCTGCAAACACTAAATAAATATGACGCGATATTTAATAATTTGCTCAGCGTTAATAGTTTACATCCGAACGTGTTTTATAGCCGCTTAATTGAACTGGCAGGTGAGTTATCAACCTTTAGCACGGCTAATAAAAGAGTGCCTAAATTACCTAATTATGATCACACAAATTTAGGGCAAGTGTTTAGTGAAGTGGTTAACTTTTTATACCAATCATTAAGTCATGTAATTGAGCAAACCGCGACTGAAATTAAGCTTGAACAAAGTAAGTTTGGTATTTCGTTTGGTGCCTTAAAAGATAAATCTATTTTAAATTCAGCGCAGTTTGTTTTAGCAATTAAAGCAAGCGTTCCGCATGAAGAGTTGAGAAAAATTCTACCTTCGCAAATTAAAATTGGCAGCGTTGAAACCATTCGTGATCTTGTTAACAACCAGATCCCAGGTATTACAATTAGTAACTTGCCAACAGCGCCAAGACAGATCCCTTACCATGCTGGTTTTCATTATTTTGAATTAAATCGCCATGGTGAACATTGGGAAAAACTGCGCTCCAGCGGAGGAATTGCTATCCACCTCTCAGGAAGTTACCCAGAACTCCAATTAAGCCTTTGGGCTATTAGAACTTAACTTTTTAAAAGGAAGAGTTTCAATGGACGAAACCATTATAAAACCACGCCCTGGCCGACTAGGGCGAAATACCCCAAGCAGTGGTGCAACGCAAAATGATGCTGATAAAACCGTTATGTCGGTTGAGCCACCCTCTGCAAAGCCGATGAGCAATAATAAGGTATCAATTTTTAAAAATCCTTTGTTAGAAGCGGCAACAGATTGCTTTTCTCTTGTGATATCCATAAATCAATCGCTTGAAATGAGCAATCTAGCAGCGCTCAAACACCGCTGTGTTGAGGCTATAAAGCGTTTTGAAGTGGAAGTCCGTAACCAGCACCTATCAAAAGAAGTGATTAATAATTCACGCTATTGCCTATGCGCTATTCTTGATGAGTCTGTATTGAATTCAAAGTGGAGCTCAATGGAGTGGGCTGATGAAAGTCTGCTGTCGACTTTTCACAAAGAAACCTTTGGTGGTGAATATTTTTATACTCTACTTGATGCCGGGTTAGGGCAACCTGAAAAAAACAAACAGTTTTTGGAGTTGCAATACCATTGTTTAAACTTAGGCTTTAAAGGGAAATATCGATTAGATGCCGGCGGCGATACAAAAGTCGAAGAGTATCGTTCACAGCTTTATCATTTACTTAATCAGCTTGATGGCCCAATTAATAATAAACTATCTCCAAATTGGCAACAAAGAGTTGCTGCAGGTGTTGAACTAAGAAATCAAGTGCCACTGTGGGTCATATTTTCTGTGCTGGGGCTGATATTATTGATGATTTATCTATCAATAAATATGAAGCTAAATAACGATGTTTTTGCGATTAATGAAAAACTAGCGGGCATTCATCCGTTAGCTGTTAATCAAACGGTTGATAAAAAAGATCAGCAGCTGCGTGTACTTGAACAGTTACTGCAAACAGAAATTAAAATGGGGATTGTTGCTGTTGCAAAAAATTCCGATGGGATCCGCATAACGATAAACAGTGAAAATTTGTTTAAACAAGGGGATTCACAACTACTTCCATCATTTCAGCCTATTTTAGAAAAGTTAGCGTTAAGCTTAGAGGGAACTAAAGGGCGAGTGCTTATAACGGGCCACACAGATGACTTACCAATTAGTACAGATAAGTATCCTTCTAATTGGCATCTTTCTTTAGCCAGAGCAACACAGGTTGCTAATTTAATGGCTAAAAGTACCAACTTAAGCGGTCGTTTATGGCCAGAAGGAAAGGGCGCTGCAGAGCCTATCGCCAGCAATTCAGATTCAGCTTCTCGGTCATTAAACCGACGAATTGAAATCGATCTATTATTTTAATGAGGCTGCAATGAGTTTCTCACAAAAATTTAAAAAAATAACCTACGCACTAACATCACGAACCGCTATATTAATTATCGGCTTTTTAGCCTTATCATTATTAATTTGGTTTGGTGGCCCTTTAATCGCAGTGGCCGATTATGTTCCGCTTGCAGGTGTAGCATCACGATTATTAACTATTTTATTGGTATTATTAGTTTTTTCAGTGACCAAAATTTATCGTCTTATGCAGCAAAATAAGCGTGATGAAAAAATGGCGGATGAGTTAATTGATAACAATGATGCCAATAGTAGTGAAGTAAACGAAGAAATTAATACTCTTAAAACGAGAATGAATGAAGCTATAGATTTACTAAAAGATGTAAAGCTATTTAAAGGTAAAAATATATACCAGTTACCTTGGTATATTATGATTGGCCCTCCGGGTGCAGGTAAAACAACGGTTATTCATAACTCAGGCCTCGATTATCCATTAAAAGATAAGCTAGGCGTTGACTTAGTTCATGGTGTAGGCGGTACGCGTAATTGTGACTGGTGGTTTACCAATAAAGCGGTATTAATTGATACCGCAGGGCGTTACACAACACAAAGTAGCCACGCAAAACATGACTCAAGAGCATGGGAAGGTTTTTTAGGGTTATTAAGAAAGCATCGCCCGTTACGTCCTATTAATGGCGTGATGATCAGCATGGGTATTTCTGAGCTAATGAGCCAGACCAAAACTGAGCGAAACCTACATGCTCGTGCTATAAAACAGCGTCTTCAAGAATTACAAAACCAACTAGGGATGACATTTCCTGTTTATGTTATTTTTTCTAAAGTTGATTTAATTGAAGGCTTTAGAGAGTTTTTTGCTGAGCTAACTGAAGAAGAATGTGAGCAGGTTTGGGGAATTACCTTTGAACTTGATTTAGATAAAGATACTCAGGTAGATGCGTTCAATAAAGAGTTCCATGCTTTAATTTCTAAGCTTACGGAGATGTTAAATCGTCGGCTTATTAACGAGCGTAACGAAGCTATCCGTGCCAAAATTTTTGAATTCCCTCGACAGTTACGGGTATTGCAGGGCGTAGGTGATGACTTTTTAAAAGAAATTTTCACCCCCAATGCCTATGAAGAATTACCCATGTTCAGAGGGGTGTACTTAACCAGTGCGACGCAAGAAGGGACACCGTCAAGCTTTTTAAATGATGCGAGTGCAGGGAAAACAGATTACATAAATCAATCTAAAAGTTTCTTTATTAAGAATGTTTTAGAAAGTGTTATTTTTCCTGAGCAAAACTTAGCAAGCACTAACAAACATCATGATAAGCAAAATAAATGGCTTCGCGTTGCAAGTATTTCAGCTGCGTGTGTTGCTTTATTAGGTTTTTCAGTTTCGTGGTACTTTAGTTTTGCATGGAATAGCAACTTAATAGACGCCACCGATGAGGCAATTACTACTTACCAAGAGCTCGATGCCTCTTCGTTTGATAGAAATAATTTATTGGTGTTGAACGACAGACTAAATGCACTGAGAAATCTACCTGCTACTAACTCTGAGCTCATTAACCCTGAGGATGCTTCATCAGTTGGTTTTAATAAGTTAACCGAAATTAAAGAATCTTCTACTAATGCTTACAAGCGTTCTTTACAAACGTATTTAGAGCCATTTGTTGCTAATACTTTAATTAAGGAAATGGAAGCGCATCCAGAACACTTAAGCTATTTATATGAAACGCTAAAGTGTTACTTAATGTTGTTTAAACCTGAATACTTTGAAAGTGAAGATATTGTGGTGTGGTTCAGTGCTTATTTAGACAGAAACTTACCCGGTGATATGAATATGCAAACGCGTGGTGAGTTAATGAATCATATTTCAGCTTTACTCAATGAGGGAATCACGCAAACCGAAATAGATAACCAAGCTGTGCGAGTTGCACGTGCAGAGTTAACTAAACTACCGATTGCGGAAAGAGCATACCAGCGTCTTCAAGCTGATTTTCTCGATAGTAGTATTCCGCCTTTCAGACTAACCGATATTATTAGCTTTGAAAGTGCACAAAAGTTTACTTTTCGTAATAACGGCGACTTAACGCGAAGCATTCCAGGGTTATACACTTTTAATGGTTTTCATGGCATTTTTAATATTGAAAAAGGAAAAATGCTTGGCAACTTAATGGCTAGTAGCTGGGTTTACGGGCAAGAAGCCTCAGGAACTTACGATATTTCTAAAGCGGAGATAGAGAAGAAACTAGAGCAGCGCTATTTCCAAGATTACATTTATTATTGGCAGTCATTTTTAGATGACTTGAGTCTTAATCAATACAGCTCACCCGCTGAAGGCGTCAATATTACTGATGTGCTAGCAGGCTCTGAAGCACCGATTAAAAATATCATTAATGCGGTGAAAAAGAATGTTCAGCTTACTAAACTACCAGTATCTGAAAATCAAAAAGTAGCTGGTGATGTGGCAGCCAATGCCGCTAAAGTCGCTATGCAAACTAAAGCAAATCGAATTAAGCGCTTTTTACCTGATGAAGCTCCAAAATTTGAAATTGATCTACCAGGTTACCAAGTAGAAGAAGCCTTTGAAGATATTATTGATATTGATGTTCAGCAACTTGATAATATTCAGAAAAATTTAAGAGAGTTAAATATTTATTTAACCAAGCTTGATAGAGGCGATCAGCTTAAGTATTCCATTAAAGATCAAATAAGCGGTAAGAGTAAACCTAGCTTTATTCGCCAATTAGAGTATCAAAGCAGCGACTTACCTTATCCATTTAATAGTTGGTTACTGGATATTAGTAGAGATACTAGCAACATAACCAAAAATAGTGCTAACAGGCATCTAAATGAAATTTGGAAAAGTAAAGTTTTACGCGAGTATAACGCGGCGATTGTGGGCCGTTACCCATTTTCCCCGCAGGCTGAAAAAGAAGTCAGCATTAAAGACTTTACCCGTTTCTTTGGTCCTAATGGCACCATAGACAACTTTTTCAATAGCTACGTAGCTCCTAGTGTGGACATGAGCTCAACCCCTTGGAAGTTTGAAAAAGATATTGGTATTAGCAACAACACGTTAAAAATGTTCGAGCATGCTTATAAAATTCAAACCGCATTTTTTGACCGTGGTAGTAATACTCCAAGAATTGAGTTTGGCTTGCGTACCTTTAAATTAGACAAAACGGTCTCAAGCTTCATGATTGAAATTGATGGCCAATCTATGATTTATCGTCATGGTCCGCTTAAGGTGACCAACTTTGTTTGGCCTGGTGCAAGTGGTCAAAGCAAAACTCGAGTGGTATTTACTCCACCAAATGGTGGGCGTTCAATTAACACCACCTACCAAGGTGAGTGGTCACTTTACAGAATGTTAGATGAACTGAGTGAAAAGCGAAGTAAAACGCGAGAAGACTTAGAGCTGCATTTCTCACTAATGGGTAACAATGCAAAAGTAGAATTATTGCCGAGTTCAATCAGGCATCCTTTTTGGAATAGCAGTGTAGAGAAGTTCTCATGTCCGACCCGATTGTAGATATTGGTTATCTTGGCAAAGTCCCTTGTTTAGGCGACTTTGTTCAAGATAATGTTACTAAAGAGTTTTCAGAGCATTGGGAGCAATGGCTTCAGGCTGCCATTGCTGTAAGTAAAGAACAGCTTGGTGATGTTTGGCAAGAAAACTATTTAACAGGTCCCGTTTGGCATTTTGCCTTAAGCCCAAATATTGTGGGTGATACTGGCGTTATGGGCACGTTATTGCCAAGTATGGATGCTGTGGGGAGGCATTATCCTCTCACGGTAACGCGAACAACACATATTGCTCCTGTCGATGTGCTTCATTCTGGTGTTTTTTCGTTGGAGTACGAAGATGCAGTACTCAAAGTACTTGATGGCTCCGTTGATTTATTTTCTTGGCGCAAAGAGTTAGCTAATACTTTGAGCGAAATTACTTCAACTAAAAAGCAAGTTAGTTTTGCGAACTCGCTAGATAAGAATAAACAGGCTACAGCATTGGAGTTTTCTGGTACCGAATTAAGTGATCACATTTTACAAGATGCCATGCATGCCATTTTATATAAAAAGTATGGTGATTACAGTGTTTGGTGGACTCATGGCTCATGCAATATTAAGCCTATGGTGTTGATCACTTCGGCTCTACCGCCTGTAAATCAAGTGGCCGCTATGCTAGATGGACGATGGAAACATTGGGAATGGAATTTTACACAGGTAAAAAATAGTGATTAACAATTTAAGCTCAAGTTATGCCATTACCCACCGAGGTGCTGTTAGGCAACTTAACGAAGACGCGCATGTAGAAATTAACAGCCATAATTTATGGGTAGTAGCTGATGGTATGGGAGGACATGAAGCGGGTGAAGTTGCCAGCCAATTAGTTGTTGATGTTATAAGAACCCAGGTTGAAAAGTTTAAACTAGAAGATTTAAACGTCAGTGACATTGTTAAAGCCATTGAAGATGCAAATAAACAATTAACTGAATATAGCGCGCAATACTTAAGCAACAAAACAGCGGGCAGCACGGTGACAGCTTTGTTTGTTAAAAATGAACGCTATTACATTTTATGGGTTGGCGACAGCAGAGCTTATTTGTTACGCAACAGTAAGTTGACTCAAGTTTCTAGAGATCATAGTCAAGTTAACGACTTAATAGATGAAGGAATGATTTCTGTTGAAGAAGCTAAAAATCATCCACTGTCTAATGTAATTACCCGTGCCGTAGGGGTAATGGATGAAGTAAAAGTTGATGTTGTTGAAGGGGATATAAACACAGGCGATATATTTTTACTGTGCTCAGATGGTCTTACTGGCGAGTTATCAGATGAAGAAATATGTTTGTCATTAGAACCCTCTAGTATTATTGATTCAGGAATGGCGTTAATGCATTCTTCGTTAGTCAGAGGAGCCAAAGATAACGTGACCTGTATTTTAGTGAAATATGATGATGTGGATGCCAATCAATCGATACAATCTTGCAATTTGCAAGATGAGGCAACGATTCCATTGTTCACTAAGTAGCTGATTAAGCCTGTTTTAGTATAATCAAGAAAAAAAGTTGTAAATAAATCAGGAACAAAAAAACTGTTATTTCAATTATTTATAAAATAACATTAGCCAGCTTATCGGCATAATAGCGTCAAGGCTTGTAATTTAATTTAAAGAATGTAATATAATTTCCGCTTTGCTTCTTAGAGCACATGGATAATATTTAGGACAATGGAATGTTTTTATTTGAAGAGTATATTTCCCCTATTTCAGATGCTGAGTTTGCAGGTATTGATCCGCGCTCAGACGTCTCTCCAACGTCTACTTACTATGCCTTAAAAGATTTAAGAAACCAACTTCGTGCGGCTGAAAGAAATGCCTTAGTCGATGAAGAGGGAATTGCTTCACTTTCGCGAGATTGGCTGCCATTACTTGAACAATGCAGTGAGGCAGTTAAAAGCGAAAGCAAGGATATTGAATACCTTGCATGGCTAATTGAAGGTTTATGCCGCGTTCACGGGTTTAAAGGAATAGCGTTTGGTTTTCGCGTTGCCAAGTATTTGCTTGAACACCATTTTGAATCCCTTTATCCAACACTTGATGACGGTGATGAAATTTCAGACAAAGTGTCTGCCTTAGTTGGCTTAAATGGTACAGCCGGTGAAGGCACGTTGATCATCCCAATAAAAAGCATTTATATGACAGACAGTGTCAGTATGGATCCTTTTTCTTTTTGGGAGTATCAGCAAGGGTATGATATTTCGCGTTTAAATGATGAAAAGCGCGAAAAGAAAATAGCTCAAGGCGCAGTTGATTTTGAGCAATTAGAAAAAAGTGCCGCTGAGACCAGTACCGAATTTTTTGTGTCTTTAAAAAACGATATTGAAGATGCGATAGAGCAGTTTGCTGCCTTGAGCGAAGTTATGGATGAGGTGACAGGTGAGCCACAACCGACGTCTAACATCAAACAAGCATTAGAAGTGAGCTTAGCGGCGGTAAAACACGTAGCAGCAGATAAGCTTGAAGCAGCGCAAACTGCACTAGATAAAACTAACGCTGAGCCTGAAGAGGAACTCGTTGAGGATGCGATTCAAGCTGACTCAGAGCAACCTAAAAAGCTTAGCAGTGATGAGATTAATTCAAGAGAAAACGCAATTAAAAAACTTCAAGAAATTGCGACTTTTTTCAGAAAGACTGAACCTCATTCACCGATGTCTTACACGATAGAACAAGTTATTCGATGGAGCGAATTATCGCTACCTGAGTTATTAAATGAGTTAATTACAGATAGTGATGCTAGGACTGGATACTTTAAGTTGTCTGGCATTAAGATCAGCGAAACTGAAACATAGTAAAAGGAGTTCTCAATGAGTATCCATGATAAGTTAAAACGAGTTCGTAAACCTAGAGTACATATCACTTATGATGTGGAAACTGAGGGCGCGGCAGTAAAAAAAGAATTACCCTTTGTAGTGGGTGTGATGGGCGATTTTTCTGGTGATAATACAGAAGCGCTTAAGCCACTAAAAGATAGACGTTTTATTCAAATTGATCGTGATAACTTTAATGATGTTTTAAAGCGTATGAGCCCATCTCTACGTTTAAAAGTAGACAACACATTAACGGATGATGGTTCTCAGTTTGAAGTTAATTTGAACTTCAAATCGATTGACGATTTCGAGCCTGCAGCCGTTGTAAATCAAGTAGAGCCGTTACGCAAATTGATGGAAACGCGTAACAAGCTTCGTGACTTGATGACGAAGATTGACCGCTCAGAAGAACTTGAAAACGTACTAGAAGAAGTATTAAGCAACACAGCAAGCTTAGACTCGATGGCGAAAGAACTTAACTTAGAGGAGACTGATAAATGAGCACTGAACAATTAGCAACAGAATCAGAATCGGTAGCAGAAGTTAGTTCTTCACTTTTAGAGCAAGCAATTGGTGCGACTAAACAAACAGAGTCAAGCCGTGCTGAAGAGTTACTGAAAACGTTAACTGAAGAAGCATTAAAAGGTACAGTTCAATGGAACAAAAACATGACTGTGACGTTTAATGAAGCAATTCAATTAATCGATCAAAAAATCTCAAAGCAGTTAAGTGTCGTAATGCACACGGATGAGTTTCAAAAACTTGAAGGCTCATGGCGCGGATTACATCACTTAGTGATGAATTCTGAAACTAGCTCAACATTAAAAATTCGTGTTTTAAACATGAAAAAGAAAGAGCTGCATAAAGACTTAAGTAAAGCTGTTGAGTTTGATCAAAGCCAAACCTTCAAGAAAATTTACGAGTCAGAATTTGGTACCCCAGGTGGTGAACCGTATGGCACGATTGTAGGTGACTTTGAATTTACGAATCACCCAGAAGATGTTGAAACATTAAGCTTAATGTCTAATGTTGCAGCTGCTGGTTTCTGTCCATTTATTGCCGCATCATCACCGTCGTTATTTGGTTTTGATAATTGGGAAGAATTAACTAAGCCACGTGATTTAGAAAAAGTGTTTGAATCACTAGAATACACTAAATGGCGTTCATTTAGAGACAGCGATGATTCACGCTTTGTATCACTTACTATGCCGCGTTTCCTTTCGCGTTTACCTTATGGTGCAGCGTCAAAACCAGTTGAAGAATTTAACTACGAAGAGTTTGAAGTTGAAGCGAAAGATGGCCGTTCAGTCAGCACTGATAATAGTGATTACTGTTGGAGTAATGCCGCATACGCTATGGCAACAAACATGACCGCTGCTTTCTCTCAATATGGTTTCTGTACTGCTATTCGTGGCGCAGAGGGTGGTGGTAAAGTAGAAGGCTTACCAACGCACATATTTACAAGTGATGATGGCGATCCAGATCTTAAATGTCCAACAGAAATTGGCATTACAGACCGTCGTGAGGCTGAGCTAAGCCAATTAGGTTTCTTGCCTTTATGTCACTATAAAAACACTGATTATGCTGTTTTCTTTGGTGGCCAAAGCTGTCAAAAACCAAAAATCTACTCAACACCTGATGCAACCGCTAATGCTGCCATTTCAGCACGCTTACCTTACTTAATGGCGACTTCTCGTTTTGCTCATTACCTTAAAGTAATGGCGCGCGATAAAATCGGTAGCTTTATGGAAGCCGAAGACGTTGAATCATGGTTAAACCGTTGGATCCTGTCTTATGTAAATGCGACAGAGGGCGGTGGTCAAGATATTCGAGCACGTTACCCTCTTGCTGATGCGAAAGTATCTGTAAAAGAGATCCCAGGACAACCTGGTGCTTACAATGCTGTTGCTTGGCTTAAACCTTGGTTACAAATGGAAGAGCTTACTTCTTCTTTACGCCTTGTAGCTAAAATCCCAGAGATCGGTTAATAATACCGCTCTCTCGCATTAAGGATGATGCAATAGAATGAATCACGAAGAGTTTTCATTTATAAATCAAGACTTCACTTTTCAACAAAAGTCGCAGTCTAGAATAAGTGATAATGACGCTTTACTCGATAGGTTTTTAAACGAAAAAAACCTAGATAAAGCGTTATTATTATGGCTTGAAGGCTCTTCTGATTCTCCACTTTCTTGGAATAAGGAGTCATTGAGTCCTTATTTACAGCGTGTGATCATTGAACTCGATCAGCTGATTTCTGCACAACTCAATCATATAATTCATGCACAAAGCTTTCAAAATTTAGAAGCTAGTTGGCGAAATCTATGGTGGCTATTATTACAAACAGAGCAACAAGACAAAGAAAAAAAAGTAAAAGTTAAATTGCTTAATTGTGACTGGCCAACGCTCTCAAAAGACGTAAATAAAGCGATAGATTTCGATCAAAGTACGTTTTTTCAATTACTCTATCAAAACGAATTTGACAGTGCTGGCGGCGAGCCCTTTGGTATTGTGATTGGTGATTATGAAATTAGTAATGGTTGCTCAGCGGGCACTATTTACAACGATATAGATACGATTAAAGAAGTGTCAAGAACGGCTGCCGCCGCATTTTCTCCTTTTATATGTTCGGCATCGGCTAACTTATTTGGCGCTGATAGCTTTTCAGATTTAGGTTATTACTCTGATTTATTTAATCATTTTGAGCAGCCTGAATATATAAAATGGCAAAGCTTTAGAAAAATGGAAGAAGCTAGATTCATGGGTTTTACACTCCCTCATGTGCTAGTTAGGCCGCCTTATGCTAATGACGGTAAGCGCCATCAAGAATTCTATTTCAAAGAACAAATTATTAATCCAGAAACTGATATGCTGTGGGGAAATGCAGCCTATCAATTTGTATCAACAATAATCAGAGCTTACTGCGATAGCGGCTGGTTTGGGCATATACGTGGTATAGAGCCAGGGAAAGTGTCAAAAGGCTTAGTCACAGGGCTAGCTCGCGATAGTTTTGCTAATGATACTTATCAAAAAGAAGCCAAGCCGCCACTGGATTTGTTAGTAACCAGTAAGTTTGAAAAGCAATTTTCTGAACTCGGTTTTATCCCTGCCTCTTCGGTTACAAATACCGAACATATTGTTTTTTACAGTAATGCGTCGGTTCAAAAGACAAAAAATTACGACTCAAGCGCTGCTAATATCAATGCGCGCTTATCGTCTATGTTGCAATACATTTTATGTGTATCGCGCTTTGCGCACTATTTAAAATTATTGGCCCGAGATCGTGTTGGTTCTTATAGCACAGCACAGGCCTGTGAAAGAGATTTACAAGCGTGGATCAATAATTACACAACCGCGTCAGACTCTGCGTCTGAGCACATTAGAAGTAAATACCCACTCAGTAATGCAAAAATAAAAGTAAGTGAAAACAAGGCTAATCCGGGTCATTACTTTTCGGTTTTGCAGTTACAGCCCCATTTTCAGTTAGACCAAATGGTCTCGAGTATTAAGTTAATAACAGAGCTCAGTCCTCATCATAAAATAAAGGAATAGTAATGAAAAAAATACACAGTTTAATTCGCGAGGGAAAACTTGCTGATGCTTTATTATGTTGCGCTACAGAGTTGCAAGATGAGCCTTTAAATTTTGATATTAGAAGTCTTTATTCTGAATTACTTTGCATTAACGGTGAACTTGAAAAAGCAGATAAACAGCTAGATTTTATGGTGCAAAAGAACCCTGAATTTGCTGTAGGTGCGGTTAATCTTAGGCATTTAATTCGCGCACAACAATCGCGTGTAGATTTTTATCAAGGTAAGGGCATTCCTAAACTCTTTCATGAAGCTAATGAGCTAGACACCTTGTTCTTAAAAATGCACGTAGCCTTACTTGAAGGCGAAACATCTGAAGCGGCAACGCTTGCAAAACAAATGGAAGCACTTCGTCTTGAAAGCGTTGATGATGAGCATTCAGCAATTAGAGATTTAGATGATAGCTTAAGCCCATATTTAGAAGTGCTAGGCACGAATGGCGAGTTTTACCTTGCAAACTTTAATGAAATTGAAACATTAAAAGTAGAACCTGTAGCGTCTTTATTAGAGAGCATCTGGTTACGCGTTGAGATCACTATCAAAGACGGTCCTTCAGGCACGGCACATTTACCGCTGGTTTATGCAAACTCAAATACTGAGCTGGAAAAGTTAGGTCAGGTTTCTGATTGGGATGAGCTACAAGATGAGTTTATTGTAGGTAAAGGAATGAAAATGTTATTTGTCAACGATGAGGCAATCACCATTCCCAGTCTAAAAATCAACGCCGTTGAAACAGCAGAGTAAGCGCAATAAACGATTATGATTGAACATAAGCAGCAACTCCAAGCATCTATTTTAGATAGGCTCATTGACGATGAGCCTGACTTTCAAGATGCGCCTTCTCGTACTGAGGGGATCAGCATTAGTGAGCTGAGAAAAAATGTGCGTAGAGACATAGAAGCGCTGCTAAATGCTCGAATTCAGTGGCATACCTGGCCATCACAATATGCTGAGTTGTCGACTTCGTGTTTATCATATGGTTTGCCTGATTTTTCGAGTATGTCTGTAAGCTCACACGAAGGGCGTGCACTTTTATGCGAAACCGTAAGAAATACAATTTTAAAATTTGAACCACGGTTTATTGAAGTAGAAGTGTTTACCGATGATGAAGTACCCGTGAACAGAGTATTAAACCTAAGGATCAACGCCTTGTTGTATGCCGATCCAGAACCTGAATTTATTAGCTTTGATTCTGAAGTTGAGCCAGTTAATTTAGGTATGAAGATTATTGAGGCCTCTTTATGAACGATGAGTTATTGAAGTACTACAATCGCGAACTAGCGTTTGTTCGCCACATGGGTAAAGACTTTTCTGAAAAGTACCCTAAAGTTGCCGGGCGATTAAAGTTAAGTGATGACCATATTGAAGACCCTCATGTATCTAGATTAATTGAATCGTTCGCATTTTTAACTGCTAATATTAGACAAAAACTCGATGACAGCTTTCCTGAGCTAACTGATGCTCTATTGGGACAGATGCTGCCAGACTACCAAGCGCCTATCCCTTCTATGTCGGTGGTAAAATTAGAGGCTGAAAATCTGTCCACCACGGGTGTGGTCATTCCAAGAGGCAGTGAAGTAGAAACCAATGTTGAGTCGATGAAGCAATGTAAGTTTCAAACCTGTTACGAAACTTATTTATGGCCGGTTGAGATCACAAGTGCCCAATTTGATAATAGTCCGTTTGTTGCCCCTAAGCCTCGTTGGCATGAAAAAGCTAAGTCAATTTTCAAACTTGAGCTAACCGGTGAATATCCGGGTGTATCACTTGCTGAAACCGGGCTGGAAAAATTACGATTATTTATAAATGGCCAATGGCATCATACGCTTAAAGTGTATGAACTATTATTTAAACACGCTATTGGTATTGCTTTTGATAATGGTGAAGAGGGTATAAAGTACCTTTCTAAAAACCAGTTAAAAGCCGTAGGCTTTGATGCAAATGAAGCGGTGGTGCCCTATTCGCAGCGCTCAAGTGCTGGTTATCGGTTACTGGTAGAAAATTTTACCTTTCCGGAAAAGTTTCGTTTTGTTGAACTTGAAAATATTCGTTCATCACTGCCTAAAAAGTCTAACAAATGCAGTGTGTATATTTATCTTGATTCAGAGTCAACCGAGCTTGAAAAGCAAGTGGACAAAAATATGTTTTTAATGGGATGTACGCCCATTATCAATATGTTTGAGCAAGAACTAGAACCTATTCGCCCTGAACTGAGCGAATACGAATACCAATTAACGCCGCGTTATATGGACTCTGAGATTTCAGAAGTAATTGGTATTTCAGAAGTAATTGCCTTTGATCATAAGGGAAATAAACAAATAGTTTGTCCGTTTTATGGACAAACTCATCCACGATACCAAGGCCATGATGATTTGTTTTGGCATATCCGCAGAGAAACTGCCTCATGGGCAGGGGGTTATGTTGAGTCAGGTACGGAATCGTTTCTATCATTGGTAGATGCACGATTTGAAAATAGCGCTATGGATTATGCTGAAGGGAACACGGTCCTAACCGTACGTGCTAATTGCAGTAATCGAAACCTCCCTGCAAGCATGCCTTTTGGAGACGATGAGCTAGGCTTATTGATGCCAGAACGCGGTGATGTAATTAAAAAAATTAGGTGTTTAATTCCATTTACTCATGCAGTTAGACCGATATTAGCCGATGCAACTCGTTGGCAATTAGTTAATCATTTAACGCTCGACGCGTTTAGTGGAGATGATGCATGTAATAAGCTTAAAGAAGTGCTACGCCTTTATGACTTTAGAGCTTCACCGCAAACAAAAGGCCTTATCGATAATATTTACCGCGTGATTGTAGAACCCGCAACGGCGCGTGTTGTGCAAAAAGGGCGAGTAAGCTTTGCAACGGGAAGTGAAATTGAAATTACCTTCGCCAATGATGATTTTTCGGGAAGTGGCATGTTTTTCTTTGCCTCTATTCTTGATCATTTCTTTGCACAATTTGCGGC
Source organism: Pseudoalteromonas sp. G5_S1_54_S4 (assembly GCF_054968565.1). Lineage (NCBI taxonomy): Bacteria > Pseudomonadati > Pseudomonadota > Gammaproteobacteria > Alteromonadales > Pseudoalteromonadaceae > Pseudoalteromonas > Pseudoalteromonas sp. G5_S1_54_S4. Next base: position 56,147 of record NZ_JBQKUL010000002.1, read on the forward strand.
AATCAATAGTTTTACGCGTGTTAGTTTAAGGCTCAAAGAACAAGAGCAAGTGTATTATCAATGGCCTGCTCGAGTTGGGGAAAGCCCGTTAATATGATCCAGCATATTATTTCTCAAGCGTCACAAGTTGATTTTTATAAAGCTGTTTTCATTATTGAAAACCAGCTGAAAAAGCATGGCTTAGAGTATCGCTATGTAGGGTATGACAGTAGCCCAAAGCAAGAGTTAATTAAATTTACCGCAACACAAAAATTTGGTTACCCAGGTAACGCTATCACAAAATTAGAGCAAGCTAGCTTTGAAGATGGGTTGCATAAAGTCAACATGCAGATCTCTTTTATGGGATTAACGGGTTGCTCGGGTGCTTTACCCCAATTTTACAGCGAGCTGGTGATGCAGCGTCTTCGCTATAAAGATACCACCATGCGTGACTTTTACGATATGTTTAATCATCGTTTGGTGTCTTTATATTATCGAGCGTGGAAAAAATATAAGCCGTCTTTAAATCATGTGAACAAAGATAAAAACAAAGACCCATATACACAAATATTGGGACTTTTAAGTGGCGGCTATAATGATCATCAGTTGCACTTTTCAGGCCTTTATAGCCGAAAAATTCGCAACGCTTTTGATTTAAAAAGTGTATTGAGCTCTTACCTTGGTTGTGATGTTGTCATCAAACAAATGATAGGAAAGTGGCATGATCTGAAACCACAAGAACAAACTTGTTTAGCAAGTGAGCGCCTATATGAGGGACAACATGCTCGCTTAGGCGTTGATACCGTAATAGGTAAAAAGATATGGGATATTTCTTCTAATATTGAGATCCATATCAGCACTACTGATATTGATAAAGCAAAATCCTTGTTACCGAAAGGCAAGTTATTTGAGTTAGCTACAAAGATTGTAAAAGATTATGCGGGCAATGCGATTTCATTTCGACTTATCATCGAATCAGATTTTCAACAACTTGATGCGGTGCAGTTGTCTAAACGGGAATGCCAACTTGGCGCTAATAGCTTTTTAATGGCGAGTAAAAACACCCCTAAATTTAACCCTATTAAGTTATCGTTTAAAGGATAATTAAAAATTAAAAGGAACAGCGTATGTCAACGATGACATTAAATAAATTAGTTGAAAAACTAAGTCCAGATTGTAGAAAAAGCTTAGAGGCAGCTGTTGCAATATGTAATAGCCGCAGCCATTTTACTGTTGAATTAGAGCATTGGTTGTTAGCTATGATTGAGCAGCAACTAGACGATGTTAGACTCATATTCGGTTCTTTCGATATTGATATTGATCAGGTAAAGCAGGATTTAAACCAATCACTAGAGTCATTTAAAACGGGCAGTGATTCATCGCCTAGCCTATCAGTGCATGTGACTACATTATTAAGGCAGTCATGGTTAAGTACCAGTATTGAGTTCACCGATGAGCAAATTCGTAGTGCTTACGTTATTTATACGCTTACAAAAGACGATACCTTGTCTAGTTTAGTAACGCGTTGTAGTAAGCTTTTCAATAATATAGAACCTGGACAACTGTTACATGCATGGCCTGAAATTGTTGCCCAATCACAAGAACGTAATACCAGCACTGCAAGTGCTACAACACCTGCAAATGGTTCATCTAAAACACCAAGCTTAGATCAATTTACAGTTGATTTAACCGCTCAAGCAAAAGCGGGGAAAATAGACCCTATTCTAGGTCGTGATTTTGAAATACGTCAAATGGTTGATATTTTAACTAGACGTCGTCAAAACAACCCAATCTTAACGGGTGAAGCGGGTGTAGGTAAAACCGCTGTGGTTGAAGGACTTGCCCTAAGAATTGCCCAAAAAGACGTACCTGCAGTATTACAAAACGTTAAGTTGCACAGCCTAGATTTGGCTTTGCTTCAAGCAGGTGCGGGCATGAAAGGTGAGTTTGAAAATCGCTTAAAGTCGTTAATTAACGAGGTTAAAAACGCTGTTGACCCTGTGATTCTCTTTATTGATGAAGCTCACACTATGATTGGTAGTGGCGGACAAGCGGGTCAAAATGATGCTGCCAACTTACTTAAGCCTGCTCTAGCGAGAGGGGAATTACGTACAATTGCAGCAACAACGTGGACTGAATATAAAAAGTTTTTTGAAAAGGATGCTGCACTAACACGTCGTTTCCAAGTGGTAAAGGTTGAAGAGCCAACGCCAGAAAAAGCGGTTGCTATGCTACGTGGTTTAGTTCCTGTTATGGAAAAGCATCATAAAGTGTTTATTTCAGAGCAAGCACTTGAAAGTGCGGTGCATCTATCGCACAGATACATTACTGCCAGGCAACTTCCCGATAAAGCAGTTGCATTGTTAGATACGGCCTGTGCTCGTGTTGCTATGAGCCAAGCATCGACACCTAATGCGATTGAGCAGTTAATGAATAGACTTAGTGAAATTGAAGCGCAAGTTTTAATGTTAAATCGTGAGCAAAAAACCGGTTTAGATCACAGCGAACAATTATCAGCACTTAAATCTGAACTAGTTGAGATTGAACAGCAACTTGAACCATTAAATGAGCAGTTCAACGTTGAAAAAGGCATCGTTGCAGAATTAAACCAAGCGCTTGAATCGATTAACACCAACGATGCAGACTCTTCTGCTGAAGTACTTGAGCAGTTAAAAGAAAGCAAGCTTAAGCTTGCCTCGTACGAACATAATATGGTGCATTGGCAAGTTGATGAAGAGTTGATTGCACAGGTTATTTCTGATTGGACTGGTATTCCTGTTGGTAAAATGCATGAAGATGAAATTCATGGCATTTTAAATTTAGCTGCGCAAATGAAACAACGTGTAGTTGGTCAAGATCATGCGCTTGAACTCATGGCTAAAGTAGTACAAACCTCCCGTGCTCAGCTTGCAGATGAAAGTCGCCCTAATGGTATATTTATGCTGGCAGGCCCAAGCGGAGTGGGTAAAACAGAGACCGCACTTTCACTAGCACAAGAAGTGTATGGCAGTGAAGATAACGTAACGGTTATCAACATGTCTGAGTTTAAAGAAGAGCATAAAGTGTCATTACTACTTGGCTCACCTCCAGGTTATGTTGGTTATGGCGAAGGCGGTATTTTAACCGAAGCAGTAAGAAGAAAACCATACAGTGTAGTGCTACTTGATGAAATGGAAAAAGCGCATCCTGGCGTGCAAGATATTTTCTATCAAGTATTCGATAAAGGTACGATTAAGGACGGTGAAGGTCGCGATATCGACTTTAAAAATACCATCATTATTATGACCTCAAATGTGGGTACTGATACCACAATGAGCTTATTTGAAGATGAAGAAAGTAAGCCAAGTATTAAAGGCTTATTAAAAGCATTACAAGATGATTTATTAGGGGCATTTAAGCCTGCATTTTTAGGACGAATTAACGTTATTCCATATATTCCGTTAAGTGATGAAATTCTGACCCAAATTGCAGCGTTGCAAATTAGTAAAATAATAAAGCGTGTTAAAAAGCACTATGATGCGCAATTAACGTATAACGATGATGTGATTGAGCACATTATTGCAAATTGTCAAAATGCCGGATCGGGTGCACGAAATATTCACACGATATTACAGAATAAAGTACTACCTCTATTGTCTGAGATCTTGCTTTCGAGCATGGTTGAAGGTGAAAAAGTAACATCTATCTCATTGTTAATTAAAGATAATGAGTTTGATATTGAGTTAACTAAAGTTAATTCAAAATAACTTGTTTTTAAGGTTGTTTCTTTAGTTTTAGGGCATTATAATTCGTGTGTCTTATATAGAAACAAGGAATTTTTGAGACATTGTCTTCATCTAGGGAAAGGAATTCTGAAGACCTTTTCATTGCTGTTTTAAAGATAATGATTTCAAGGAATTTTGGGTAACCAAAGTAAACGAATCCACATAATGGATAATATTGTTTAATAAAAAGGAGCATTATCAAATGCAAGCAAATACATATTTAAAATACGGTTCAATCAAAGGCGAAACTACTGCTGAGTCTTTCAAAGATTTAATTACAGTTTTATCTTTAGATTGGAACGTTAGCCGTGAAATTAGCGCAGCGACTGGTACGGCGATGGATCGTGAATCTAGCTCTACTCGTTTAGGCGATGTGACTATTACTAAACTTCAAGATAAAGCATCTCCGGATCTTTTCAAAGAAGCAACTATTGGTAAAGGTCTACCTGCTGTTTTCCATATCACTAAACAAGGTGATAAAGTTGAAGAAATCATGAAAATCGAACTTACAGATGCCATGATCTCTAGCTACTCAGTATCAGTTCAAAACGACCGTCCAATTGAAACAATCACTATCAGCTACACTGAAATGATGATGACTGTTACACCTACTGACGACCAAAACAACATCACTGCACCACTTGTATATGGTTACAGCGGTGTTAAAGGTCAACAAATGTAATATTTGTTACCCGATTGTAGCTCTGGGCTTTGCCCAGGGCTTTTTTTGATCTTCAGGATGGGAAAAGCAAGGAATGCAAAAAGCAACACAAGATAAAAACGTAATTCAAATTAGTACTCCTGTTGGTAAAGATGCCCTTTATTTAACACGCTTCGTTGCGCAAGAAGCCATGTCAGATTTATTTGTTATGTCGGTCAATATGTACACCATAGGCCAACAAATTGCACATGAAGATCTGGTTGGCAAGCCTGTTTCTATCAAGGTAAAAAATGCCGAGGGTGGCGGAGAGCGTTATTATCACGGTATTGTGAGTCAGCTTGTTTCTAACGGCAGTCGTACTGCGGATGTTGATGAGCAAAAAAATTACATTGATTATCAAGCTACCATTGTGCCTTTTGCCGCTTCTATGCGTAATCGTAAAAACAGTCGCATTTTCCAAAAGAAAACAATTAAAGATATATTTGCTGATTTGTTTGGCCAACACAATGTGGCTTTTTCAGATAAAACCAGTAAAACCTACCCCAAATACGAATACTGTGTGCAATACCAAGAGTCAGATTTTGACTTTATCCAACGCTTATTACAAAGCGAGGGGATTTTTTACTTCTTTGAGCATACAAAAAGTAACCATACATTAGTTTTAGCAGATGATATTACCGCATATGAAATGTGTGGTGAGGCTAAAGTTGTTCATTCAACTGGCCATTTAAGTGAGTCTCATGTTTCGCGTTGGCAGGGCGGATTAAGCTTAGCGCCAGGTAGTTTCAAACGTTTGGGCTACGATTTTAAACAGCCATCACGTTACCCTGATGCAGAGCAAGCAAACGCAGAATTACCGACCCAATCGGTATCAGAAATTTTTGAATATACAGCTGAAGCAGAGTGTCATCCCCGCGCGGCTAATTTGGCATCAGTTCAACTAGAGTCACTGCAAAGAGACATGAAGCTCTCGAGCGGGCGCAGTGACTGCCGCTCATTCTCTGTTGGTAAACTGTTTAGTTTCAAAAAACATGAAGACCCACGCCTTGAAGGTAAAACCTTTGCTATTACCTCGATGATGACATCGATTGTAGTACCAAACCAATCAGGCGCTTTACAATCATCAAGTGATGAAGTGTATTCTAACCACTTTGAATGTGTGCCAAAAGACATTCCATACAGAGCGCAAGTGAGCAAAAAGAAACCGGTTATCAATGGCGTACAAACAGCTATAGTAACGGGTGATAGCGCCGATGAAATTATGATTGACCAATATGGCCGCGTAAAGGTGCAATTTGATTGGGATCGTGAAGGTAAAAAAGATTCTAAAAGTTCATGTTGGATCCGAGTTGCACAAAACTGGGCCGGCAAAAAGTGGGGCGCATTTTTCTTCCCTCGCGTAGGACAAGAAGTTCTGGTTGATTTTATTAATGGCGACCCAGATCAACCTATTATAAGTGGTGCTGTTTATAACGCAGACTTAATGCCTCCGTACGCTTTACCGGGCGAAAAAACGCAAAGCGGTATTAAAACTCGCTCAACTAAAGAAGGTGGAGCAGATAATTTCAATGAGCTGCGCTTTGAGGATAAAAAAGGCAGCGAGCTTGTGTATATGCAAGCCGAAAAAGATAAACAGCTTTACGTTAAAAACGATCAAAACGAAAAAATAGATAACGACCGTAATGTTGAAATTCTTAATAACGATAATCTCAAAGTCACAGCTAACCGTGTTGCTGAAATGGGTGAAAATGACACCTTAAAAGTCGGTAAAACACTTAATATTGAAGCGGGTGACGAAATAGTGATTAAAACAGGCTCGGCGCAAATTAAAATGAGCAGTAGTGGCAATATTACTATTGAAGGTACAAACATTGATATTAAAGGCAGTAATGTAAAAGTAGATGGCAGTGCCATTACCTTATCTGCTGGTGTAATTAAGTTAAATTAATGATGGAAATAGTCAATAACTTTCAATCAGGATTTAGAAACGGCATTGCAAATAACGGGCACGTTGTTTACTGCCGTTATGGTTTACCGCATTTAGTGTGTTTACCGATAAACAGGCCAGACGATCCCTTACTGAGCCCGGCTTTAAGTCATTTAAAAGCTATGAATGGCTATTATGCACAGCAGTTTTTTATTCATTTAAGTGATTCACTTAATAGTGACAATGTAATTTCAAATTTATATCAATATGCAACTCAAAGCACAGTGGCACTTGCTGATCACAGTAAAGATGAGCTAATTGAAGAAATTTCGCTATTAGTGACGACTAACAAGCTACTAGTTATTCCACTGTATGAATAGTATTTCATAAACAAGCAAAGATACGACAAGGAGTCAAAATGGGTAAACCCGCTGCTACAATTGGCCATATGCATGTATGCCCTAAAGTGACCGCTAAAGTGCCACATGTGGGTGGACCTATAGTTGCCGGCTCTGGCAATGTGTTAATAGGTGGCATGCCCGCGGCGCGCAAAGGCGACATGATAGTGTGTATTGGCCCGCCAGATAGCGTAAAAACAGGCTCGGGGAGCGTTAAAATTAATGGTAAACCCGCTGCCAGAATGGGCGATGATAGTGGCCACGGCGGAAAAATCGTTGTGGGCAACCCAACTGTTTTAATTGGTGGCTAACTTTGCTAGCGACCTATTTAAGTGATCATCAAGCACAATTACTACAAATTAGTAACGCTCAATTGTGCCCGTTTACGTGTGTAGGTCATGTTCGTTATTTAAGAAAAACCCTATTAGAAAGCTGCTGGGTAAACGCAAAAAACAATGATCATAAAAATAACTTTGAATTGCCCACCACTGAGCAACTAGTCGAAATAATAACTAACACCAAAAACGATGAATTAGTTGCCCAAGCATGTATTGAAGTCATGGCAAACTTGCCACAAAATAAAAATATTATATTTATAAATGAACTGCTTAATCAGCCAGCGCTTAGTGCTTTTTTTAAAATCATTATAAATAAAGTGGTTATTCAACAGCATAGCTTTAACTTAATTCGGCTATTAAATTTAAACACCTTGTTTTTTGCTTACAGTGCTGATGATGAAATTCCGCCGCAAACACTGGTCACTATAAATCAAATTACCAGCCTTGCGCAGCACCACGGGCCACAGATATTAACGGCTATTTTTGATGCATTAAGTGAGCAAGCCCATCTATCACCCTTAATGTCGTTATTTTTGTTGTCATTAAATTTTGAGCAAGTAAACAGCTTAAGCAATCATGCCAGTAATACCTTATCGGTTGATCAAACATTGCATATTTTATTACAAAGCGGTTTTGTAAAACTGATTGTTTTAGCTAATTCTTTGCTACCACAGGTAGAGCAACCCGCGTTAATTATTGCGCTAATAAGGCGCATGTTAGGTGATAAACTCGATCAGCTAGTGGAGTACGATATCCAGCGACTCGCTTGGCAAGGCGATGAAAGCGCGTTAATAAATTTTCAGCAGCAGTTAAAACATAACTGGCCTAAATATGAAACCGCCATGTCGAGTTTACGATTGATTGCAGGGCACCCTCTTGATGAAGTGCCTAATGCCATTTATTTATCAGCCATGGATAGCTATAGCCAAGGGGTGTTTAACTTATATCGCTATTATCAACACCTCGCTGCCAATAAAGCTCAGGACGAGGTGGCATCATGAGTGCATTTTCAATCGAGATGACATGCTTTTCTGCCCCAAATATTAGCAGCGTAGATGTATTATTATTTGACGATAACAGTGCTGTTTTTAATGAACTGCAATGGCAGTCTTGGGATGCCTGTGTTTACGATTGCATAATTAAATCTAAAGAATTAATGGCAGAAGTCACAGACAGTACATTGCCGATAATTTGGTTACTTCCAGCGTTATCATTTCAAGATGAGCTAAAACAGTTATTAACTCAGAGCTTACAACAGTTATACCCCGATCATAGCAACGAGCTGATTTTTCATGGATCAACAGGTGCACACTCAGCTATAGCTTTGGCCGGTGAAAAAAAATGGCAAAAATTTAATGTAATTGCTTTAGATGCAACCTTTAAAGCAAATAAACAGCAGCAGTTTGTATATCAAGGTTTAGGTGGTGCGTTGGCTGTAGTTGAAATGGTGCCTTGCGGGTGGTCGCAGGTAAGCCATGAGATTGCAGCATCTATTGATTTTAGCAAACATAATCAGCTAGCAGGTATGCTTACGCGATTAGCTGAACAAACAGAGAATAAGATAGAGCTAATTTTTGCACCGGGAAATGGGGTAGATGATGATAGTTGGCTAAACAATTTACAGCTACTTACTAGCTTAATTGATGAGCACACATATTACGAACTACCCAATTATAAATTAGGGAAAATAGGCGCACTAGAAGGGTTAGTTAATTTGTACCAATTAACCACAAGCCCTGCAATTGTTGAGCATTTTAGTTATGCATTAATGCTCTCCCAAGAGCAAGCAAAGCATCAAGGTGCAGCATCATACTTATGGATAAGTGAGGAAGTAGACAGCTAATGCAAAGTAATACCGTTGTTTTACAAGGAATAAGTTACCCAATTTGCCTCGTCGCTGGTAAAGGTTCTGCGCCGTCGGGCTTTGTTGCTGTAGCAGCTAACACGCCTGAAAGTGCCAAAAATCAAATTGCGCAAATAGGCAGTGCGCTTACTAGCGACGCCGCTAAACGTTTAGACGTTATTAACTTGCTTAACCTTGCAGGAATAAGCTGTTCGCGCGGTGCGTCAGCCCGTGAAACCGCGAGTGTATTAACCCAAGCTTTGGTTGCAGATAAAATTAGTTGTTATCACCAAAAAGCTAAGTCGGCCATTCAGGTCAGTGATAACACCAATAGCGGCGCAGCAGGTAAAAAGCCAAGTAGTAAGAGCAGTTCAACAGCCTCAGGTAAAAGTGCCTCTCAAGCGCCGGCTAAAAACAGTGGCGGTGCAAGTAATAATACCCCAAGTGAAGAACCAATCACCAAACAAGAGTGCCGCTCTGACCCAGTTTCTATGCTCTCGGGTGAAGAAATACTGCCGCTTATTGATTTCACCTTAGCAGGTAGCAAACAATTAATTTGGCGACGCCTATACCGCTCATCGCATTCAGATGTATGCAGCTCTATGGGTAATGGTTGGCGACATGACTTTATGGTGCAGCTAACTGAGCACTATTTACCGCCGCCTAAAGTAGGCCCAAAACAAAAAGGCACCTACTGGTTAGAATACCAAGATGAGCATGGCGCTAAACATCGTTTTGAAAAAGTAAAACCGGGGCAATCGAGCTATCAGCTAAGCAGTAATTTGGCGTTGCATTACCAAACTAATGGTAAGCAAGTATTGGTAACCCCAGATGATCAGCATCTTACGTTTAAAGCCGGCGAAAACTCATGGTTGCTCGAAAAGGTTATTAATGAAAAAGGCCAAAGTATTGGTTTTTATTACGATGCGAAAGAGCGCTTGCATCGCGTTGAGGTAAATAAAGCGCGTGGCTGTATTTTAAAATATAACCCGCAAGGGTTGCTGGCAAACATTTCGGCTTATCGTACAGGTGATAACAACAAGCCAGTATTACTAACGCCGTTACTTGCGCAATATGATTATGATGAAAACAAAAACCTCGTTCGCGCGACCAATCAACAGGGTGAAACAGAGCATTATGGCTATAACGCCGCTAACTTATTAACTAAGCGTACCCGTGCTAGTGGTTTTAGCCATCATTTTGAATGGGACAGTTACTCATCAAGTGCTAAATGTATAAAACAATGGGGCGATAACAACACCTATACGTATCAGTTTGAATATAATTTAGATGCTGGTGAAACAACCTGTATAGACTCGCGTGGGCATAAAGAATACTTTGTACATAACGCGCAAGGTAAGTTAGTTAAGCATACCGACCCTAATGGTAATGTGTGGCACTACGGCTATAACGCACAAGGTCAAAAAATAACGGAAATAAAGCCAGATAGCAGTGAAATAAAATACAGTTATACCCCTTATGGTCAGTTAGAATCAATAACGCAGCCAGATGGCAGTGTCACTAAATTTGCTTACAACCAATTGGGTCAGCGTGTATTAACCACCTTGCCTGATGGTCAAACAATAACACGTAAATACAGCGTAGCGGGTTTGCTGCAAAGTGAAACCTTTGGCGACGGCCGCACCGTACTTTACAGCTATGACAAATTTGGCCAGCTAACCCAACACATAAATAAAGATGGTCAAGTCACTAAATTTGTATGGAACGAGCAAGGCGAGCTTTTAGCCAAACACCATAACGATGAGCTTATTCGTTATAGCTACGACAGTTTAGGCCGTGTAAATGCCACCATTAATAACGCTGGTTTGCTGACTCAATATAAATACAATGAGCACGGCCAGCTTGCGCAAACTATTGCCTTTGACGAAAAAGACCCTGAAAACAAACAGCATCAACATTTTAGTTACGATGATGCAGGGCGGTTAATTAGCTCGCAAAACAGTAAGGGTGATACCACCGAGCAACACTTTGAAGGGCTAAGCCAGCCACATTGTGTTATTCAGCCCGATGGCAGTGCACTGCATTTAACTTACGATAAAGAGCGCAACCTAACCGCTATCGAGCGTAGCGACGGCCATGTATACCGCATAAGTTATGACGCTAACGAAAACCCAACGCAAGTAACTGGATTCGATGGCACGTTACAGCAATATAAATACGATGCTTGCAACCGCTTAACCTCGGTTACACAAAGCGATAAACGCCATGTAAAAATAGAGCGTGATAAATTAGGCCGCGTAACTGCGCAGCATGCAAGTTTGGCAACCGATACTCACATCGTTAATAATGCCAATTACTACAACTATAACCTGCAAGGTAAAATTACTCGTGCGCATAATGCACAATCAACCTTAAAGCAGCAGTTTGATAAAGGCGGGCGGTTACTGCGTGCTGAGCAAGTACATAATCAGCAACAAGCGCATACCTTAAAATACAGTTATGACGACTACGGCAGAAGGCAATCACTGACCTTGCCAGATTCAAGTACGCTTAAATATAGCTACAATAAATTTGGTCAGCTAAGTGCTATTCATTTACAGCAAGCCAACAGCACGGCTGTTGAACTTGCACAGCTTAGCTACGACAGCCAAGGTAATATTCAAACGCAAAAGTTTGGTAATGACATAACCCTTACCCAACAGTTTGATGTATTTAACCGCTTAACACAGCAGCAGTTAACTCATCCTGCGCAAGCACTATTTGATGATACCTGTACGTACAATTACGACAGCGTAAACCAACTGATTGCGCGTAAAGAGGAAGGCGTTAGCAGCCATAACATTAATTTTGAGTACAACAGCCTAGGCCAGTTAATTCAGCAAAATCTTGCCAGTGGTGAGAATACAAAAACCAGGCAATACCAGTGGGATAGTTTTGGTAACCCAGTTAGCCAATCAAGAATTCAAAATAACGAATTAGCCGAGCAGCAAACTACTCAGCCAAATGATAATAGCGATGCGACCAATAAGGTTGAAAGTAATCAGTCAGAAAGCACACGTAATGTAATTCATAGTGAGTACAGTGATTCAAGCACAGCAACGGTTGCTAGTGAGCTAAGCGAAGACGATGGGGTTATTACAGGCATCACTGATGCAGACCGTTTAACCCACTTTGGCGACAGCGACTTTCATTATGATGAATTTGGTAACCAAATACGCGAAACCGGTAAAGGCATAAAAACCCGCCGCGAATACAACGCGTTTAATCAGCTAAGCTGTTTTAACAACAACGGCACGCTTACTCAATACGACTACGACCCACTCGGGCGCCGTCTCGCTAAGCACACTGAGCAGGGTAAAATTGACTACATTTGGGATAACGACCAGCTAATTGGCGAATACCAACACGGCGAATATACTTGGTATATCAACCTACCAAATCAATTTCACCCAGTAGCGCTGATTAAGCAAGGCGAGGTGTACTACTACCACCTAGACCAGCTCAACACCCCACGTTTTGTGACAAATTACAAGGCAGAAGTGGTATGGGAAAACCAAGCCGATGTGTATGGTTATGAAGAACCAGAAGCCGAGCCTGGCAATAATAAAGAAAACACTTTCACTCAGCCAATTCGTTTTCAAGGGCAGTATTTAGATGAAGAAAGCGGTTTACACTACAACCGTTATCGCTACTACAGCCCTAAACAACAAAGATTTATAAACCAAGACCCAATAGGTTTAGTGGGTGGCATAAACCACTACCAATATGCACCAAACCCGGTTAACTGGGTGGATCCGATGGGGTTGAGGTGTAAAGAGGGTGAGAGAAAATTAAAAATAAGCTTAGAAAGAGCAGTTAATGAAGGTGTAATTAATAGAGAACTACAAAGGGATCTATTAGAAGCTGCACAAATTGGATTTATTAGTCCAACAGAGATTAAACAGAAATTAATTACAGGGAATCCAGCTTCGTTACTTATATTGGAAGGGATGGAAAAGCCAAGCCCAATGACCACTCAATCTATAATTGACGAATGTATTGACGGACCACCTTCAGTTGATGAATTAATTATGTCAGATTTAAATATTGGCAATAGTTTAAATGGCTTAGAAGGTGATGACTTTAAAAATCATGTCCTAATGAACTATTACATGTGTCCTGGTATGGAAGAGCTAACACGGGAGGAGTTTTTATCGATTTCGGTATATACAACAAACTTGTATAGTCCAATTAATGGCGGATTGAGAGGTTTTTCTCCTGATGATAAAAAGAAATGGTCAAATGTGGTTGAAAACGCAAATAAAGGCTTAGAAAAACTGGCGAAAAACCCAGAGTTTAGATATGAGGGAGAAGTTGTTAGAGGAGATAGATTTAATGATGAATTATTGGATGAGTTGTTTCCAATAGGCGGGATTCATCATGAGAAAGGGTTCAAAAGCACAAGCTATAATCCAGATAAAAATTTTCCAGGTAATACTAAGATTACTATACAATCTAAAAATGGTGTTAGAGTAGCAGACACAGCTTCAGTAGTTCCGCATGAAGAAGAGGTTTTATTTAAATCGGGAACTAAATTTAAAGTTATTAGCCGTGAAAAGGTTAATGGAAAAAATTTCATAGAGTTGGAAGAGGTTTAAAAGTGAGTGGAAAAAAATATTATAATGATTCCGGTGAGTTAATTACCTCTTCCGCAATAATTCGAATGTTAGACTTGGAAAAGAAAATCCCTGAAGAATTACGTTTTCCACCAATGACAGATAAGTTCAGTGGTTCTAGGGAGCCTATTAAAACACAGTGGCTATTATCGTATGCTGTTTATCGTACTGCTGTGCCTTGGCCTACCGATTTACAGTGTAAGGAATATTACCAGCGTATAGCTGTAGATTGCGAGGAAGACATTAATCGTTTCCGTGGGGCTTTGTTAGGGTGCGCTTTAGGTGATGCTTTAGGTACAACGCTTGAGTTTAAGCCTCCGGGTACATTTGAGCCGATTTGTGATATTTTGGGGGGAGGGCCATTTAACTTGAAGGCAGGAGAGTGGACTGACGATACTAGCATGATGTATTGCCTAGCTCACAGCCTCGTTCGTACAAAAACTTGTGATCTTAAAGACCAAATGGATTTGTACCATAAATGGTGGAAAGATGGTGTATTTAGTGTAAATGGTAAGTGTTTTGATATCGGTAATACGGTTGTTCACGCTCTACAAAATTATGAACAAACTGGCGATCCTATATCTGGTAATACGGATCCAAAATCTGCTGGAAATGGGTCTTTAATGCGTTTAGCACCAATACCAATCCGCTATTATGATAATTTCGAAAATGCAATTAAATATGCAGCTTTAAGTTCTATAACCACTCATGGCGCAGAGGAAGCTGTTGATGCTTGTCGTTATTTTAGTGGGGTAATTTGGGGAGCTTTGCATGGGGTATCGAAAGAAACTTTACTTGATGGCATTTACACACCTATTGATGACTATTGGGATAAAAATCCACTATGCCAATCTATTGTTAATCTGATAGTAGACGCTAAATATAAATCTAAAAGTGCTTCTCAAATACGTGCTAGTGGTTATGTTATGCATACTTTAGAGGCTGTTTTATGGGCTTTTTATCATTCTGATACATTTGAAAATGGTGCTTTATTAGCAGTGAATTTAGGGGAAGATGCTGATACAACTGGTGCTATATATGGACAACTCGCAGGAGCTTACTATGGAGAGCGTGTTATTAATTATCATTGGGTTAAAAAAGTAAGAGAATTTCATGTTTTTTATTTAAAAGCTCAAGAGTTTAAAGAGTTGATCGTTTCGGAAAGACATCAATAGCAATAAATTAAAGACAAGGAAATACAATGTCATCAATAAGAATAACCCAACCTGTTGGATTGGGCGGTACTAACAGTTTAAACGATGTGAAGACTGTACAAACGGCGTTGAATAAATTACTAAAACTCATCCCTCCTACACAAGCTTTAACTGTGGATGGTCGCTTAAACTCTCGCCCAGAGAGCTCAAAAACGATTGCCGCCATTAAATTATTTCAAAGTAAAGTATTAAACATGGTTCGTCCTGATGGGAAAATAGATCCTAATGGACGTACTCATCGAAAAATCAATGAAAAATTAATAAGTCAGGCTGCAATTAGCAGTGTAACTACTGCACTAAAAATGCCTGCATCAAATGCATTTTGGATGAAAACGGCTATCGCAGAGGTTGGTGAGGCTGAAATTCCGGGTATAAAAGCAAATCCACAAATTTTGGAATACTTTAAAGCATCAAAATTCTGGGGTAGTGATGATAGCGGTGGTCAAAATGCATGGTGCGGCTCTTTTGTTGCTTGGGTTATGCTGCAGAATAATATGGAGCCTGTTAAAAATGCTTTTAGAGCAAAAGAATGGGCGAGTTTTGGCAAGCCTCTTGCTAAGCCAGTTTTCGGTGCTATAGGCATCAAATCTCGAAAGGGAGGAGGTCATGTTGCTTTTGTCGTAGGTCAAAGTGCTGATGGAAATTACTTATATATGCTTGGAGGTAATCAAAGTAACAGTGTTAATGTTGCAAAGTATAAAAAAGAATTGTGGGATGATTTTGTAGTGCCTGCTAATTTTGACCCTTCATCAGCAAGTTTACCTATTTATACTCAAAAAGCATCTGTTGCTGGGAGTGAAGCATGATAAAAAAAATACTTGTCATTCTTTTTGTTTTATTTGCTTCAACTCATATTGTTTATGCCAAAAGTGCTGAACTTTTGGAATTGAAAGGCTTTAAAGAAGCAATTAAAAATGTGCATTATTTGGCTAAAGTCAAAATCACAAATGTTGAAATTTTCCAGGATGAGGATGAATCTGAAAAACACGTTTACTCTGCTGAAGTGCTAGCAACATACAAAGGTAAATCTCATAAAAAGCTAAGCTATGAGATGTTTGTGGAGAAAGGTGAAGATATTGTTTTTAACTCTGCTTCAATTTATGTAGCACTTTGTTTAGATGAAAAGGGAACATACTATTGGCCAGGCACAGGCTCTGAATTTAAACCTTCATTAGTTATTGATACATGGCTAACTGAAAATAAAAGTAATGTGGAAAAAGTAAGCACTAACGTAGGTTGGTGTGAATAGTGCTATCCAGTAATTATAAAAGTTAAATAAGCTTATATGGAAATAAAATGAATAAAATAAACACGGATGTAAATTACAGAACAATGGCCGGTAATGCGCGTTTAGTTATGTTAGGCGAATCAAGCCACAATCCCGCAATCTACAAATATGAAGCCATAAAAGCACTTAGGCAACTTAAAACAGCTGGCTTTACCCATTTTGCAATTGAAATGTTACCTCGTTCTATGCAAGAAAAAATAGAGTTTTATCAACGAACAGGTAAAGGGTTTAATGTAATTCAGCAATATTTTAATGATAATTGGGCTTGGGGTTATTTAGTTCCTAAAGCATATGGCGAACTGGTTAAAGCCGCTCGGGAAGTAGGCTTAAAAATAATTGCACTTGATTTGACTTTGGATGAGATGGAGTCTATTGATAAATCGTGTGATTATGATAATTCATTAGCAGGTAATTGTTTTAATAGTCACACCATTAGAAATATGGTTTGGGCTCAAAATATAAGTAATATTTTAAATCAAACTAATCAAAATCGCGTTGTTGCTTTTATGCATCGTTGGCATGCTGTTAGATCAACTAAATATCAAGAAGGTCTTGATACACTTGTGAAAATGGAAGGCACGCTAAAACTTAGATTTATTGACTTCATCGGTGGTACTGCTTGTTACTCACAAAGAAGTTGTGAGGGTTATTCTGATGAAAAGGGTAACCTTAAAAAGCAATATTTTTCACGAGAAGGTTTTCCATTTCAAACTGCAGTAAAATCTTATCAAGTACACCTGCCTGAAAATACCTCGATAGTAAAAGGTATATAGTAGTGAAAAAGTTAATTTATACTTTTTTTATACTTATATTATGTTCCGACTCATTTGCTGGAACTTTATTTCCAAAGCATGATATTAATGATCCTAAGTTATCCAAAAACACAGTGATACTTCAATGCCAAAAAAGCCTGATGTATGCGCCTAGACAGCTTGAAAAATGGTGCGAAAAAGCTTACGAAATGGGATATTGGCAAGCGCTAGAAGTTATAGGTTTACATACAAGTGATGGAAGCCGTTATATCACGGAGGCTCAATTACATGCTGAAAATGGTGATCCTGATGGAATCTTAGCATTGGCTTTTGCATATGAGTCTGGGCGTTTTGTTACTAAAAACCTACATAAATCGATTGCTTTATATAGTCAATACTTAAATGAAAACCAAGGTATTGAAGAAGAGAAAATGAGAGTAATCAGAACCCATGAAGCTCTATATTTGATATATACAAAGTTAGGTGATTTTGAAAACGCAACTAAACAGAAACGCTTTTTAGATGAAAGTAATTATAAAGAAAATAAAGAAGCTATATTAAAAAAACAAATGCGAGAAGCGGGAATATCTATTGACTCAGAACAATAAAATGCAATTTTAGTAAAATTGATACTTTGATATTCGCATGACAGATTTAATTGAAATAAAAAGGAGCTATAAACGCCAAACTTAAGGCGCTATAGAATTATTATGGAACAACAACACCAACAAACACTAACCAACCTCGTATACGATATTTACGAGGATCCAACTAAAATTGAAGAGCATCAAGAGCTTATTCAACCACTATTGAGCGATTTAGTTGCAACTGCCCCTGTGGGTTTTGAAGGTATGGCGACGATGATCAATACTCACATATCAAACGGGTTTAAGTTTAAAAACCCTAAAATACAAAAATTTGAGCTTGAGTCGGGCTTATTAAAGCTTAAAACCTACCTGCAAAAAATAAACCTTTAATTAGTTTCGTAATTGCCAATACTCTCGGCGAAGTGTGTTGGCTGTAATCAAGGATGATAAATGATTCTTATAAACACCTGCATTTTAATGCTATTTTTACAGCCATTATTTGTTTATTTAGCACTTTTTAAACAGTCAAAACACAGCGTTGAGCCCAAAAGCTCGTTAGATAATGAAGATTCAATGTTTTTATTTATTGCCCCTGGCTTATCGGTTTTTTATCTTGATCAGTTTTGGGTCGCGCTGCTTTATTTAGGTAGTGTGTGCTTATTGGGTGTATTGCTAGCTAAAATTGTAGAAAGCAAAGCAAACAAGCGATTGACCAGAGACGATTCAATAGGGTTTATGGTCGCCAGTTTTATCTTTTTTGGAATGATAAAGTTAATTATTGTTGCGGTAGCGTATTTTTTTATCGATGACGCTTCAAGCGCGATAACAGAAGATTTAAGCCCAGCTAAAGAGCCCTCATTAACGATTAGCCAAATGTTTAGTGTGGATTATTTGTATAGCCAGTTTAAACCTACGGTTTATTTTTTAGCATTAATGGTCGTGACCTTAGTACTCAAAATTATTGAGTACAAGTTTTCTTTAAAGGAGGCGCTTTCAGGCATCCTTATTATGCTAAGTGCTATATTAGTCGGTATTTCCCCACTATTTGGCGAAGCTTATATATTAGGCTTAATTGCTAACTTTTTTATCTTTTTTATAGTGTGCTCTACATGTATTGAAATAGACAAAATAGGGGATGCATCGGGTGGTGCTATTGCTATTTTATATGGCTATATATTAATGATGGGGCTAGGGTTTAGCATTATATGTAAGCTTGTTTATGAAGTGTTTTTTTAGGGAAAGATTTATTGCTTGTTTTTTGCTCTAAATGCTTGCAGTGCGCTTTGTACCCAATTAGAATAAATTTTAGTTGAAATGGCAATTTCATTAACACTGATATAGTTAAGAGTTTAAAACGTCATTAAATAGCAATACGACACGTGTATTTTGAGGCTAACAGTTGGGAGCTTGTATATTTTGTTATCACGTTTTAAAGCTTACTTTTTGGTAGTTGTATCTATTACTATTATTTTGACTACAACACAGGCTTGTGCAGATATATTTGGTTTTTTCAATAAGCAGGATTTTGTTTTATCGGCTCCGATGAAGGGGCAATTATTAGATAAAGGGCAGCCTGTTGCAAATACTAAGGTTGTACGTGCGCTTACTTATGGTGATGAATATAAAGATGAAGCAATAACCGATCATAATGGTTTTTTTACCTTCACAGAAAAATCTATAAAAACGAGTAAGCCTGCAAACATGTTTGATAATGAATCACTGGTTCAACATGTTTATTTAGAAAATGGTACGCCTGAGGGCGTTGTTCTTTGGTACATAACCGTGTCTATGCACGATGGGAGTGATACCCTAAAAAGCTTACTCGCTGACTTAGAGTGTGATATTGCCAAAGACCCACAAACATACGACATACCTATAGAAGAAGAGCCAGAGCACTTCTTTACGATATATGGTGCATGTATTTGATTTATTGGAGATTATATTTTTGATGGAGCGGTTTAAGTTGCCATTTCTCATTGTAGTTGTGGCTATTCTAATTTTATTTACTACAACACAGGTTTTTGCAAATATGTTTGGTTTTTTTAGTAAGGAAGATTTTGTGTTATCAGCTCCAGTTGAAGGGCGTTTGCTTTTTGATGAGCAACCTGTTGCTGGTAAAAAGGTATTTCGTAGACTAAATTATGGCGATGAATATATTGATGAAGTAACAACAAGTAGTGATGGTCGTTTTTCCTTCCCTAAAAAAGTTATCAAAACATCAAAGCCATCAAACATGTTCGACAACGAATCTGTTATACAACACATATACACATTAGATGAGAATGCAAAGGAAGTTACTATTTGGGCAGTTAGGCTATTTCCTTACGAGCATAAAGATACGCTAACCGAATACTTAAGTAATTTGGTTTGTGATATCTCAAATGAGCCAGAAACATTTGATATAGCTGCTAAAAATGATAAACAGCATACATTTGCAGTTTTTACCACCTGTAAGCTCTAACGTTTAAAGCCAATAAAAGGATTTAAAATGAATACGTTAACACCTACTCAGGCAGTCCAATTAGCATCACTTGCTTATGATGCTAAAGAATTAAAAAATACAAAACTATTAAATGGGCTATTGCATGCATCCTTAAGAGATCAGTTTGATTTTTCTATCAATAATAAATCCATACAAGGTGTGTCAGGCGGGTTTTTCTCTCATTTATTTGGTTTAAGTACTGGGTTTGGCCTTGTTGCACACGGTAAAAATTCATTTCAAGGTGATTCAGTAATCACTATTCGTGGTACGGCTTCTCTTAGAGATGGCCTAACAGATGCACACTTTGGTTTAAGCGGTGGCTCTAACGGCAGTATGGTACATGCTGGGTTTAATAAAACCTTTTATAGTATGAAACCTGCACTACAAGAGTTCGTTGCTGCTAACATTCGAGACAAAATGACCGGCTGTGTGCACATTGTTGGTCATAGTTTAGGTGGTGCATTGGCTACGCTTTCAGCCGATTGGATAAAAGCAGAGTATTCGTTGCCGGTTAAATTATATACGTTCGGCTCACCAAGAGTGGGGCTTGATAACTTTTCACGCGCTGCTACTTCTCGTATTGATAAAATATACCGCTGTACACACGGTGCTGATCCGGTTACAAAAGTGCCTTTATGGCCATTTTCACATGCGCCCTATAATGGCCAAGAAATTCGCCTTGATAATGGTCAGGGCCTTAAAGGCGCAGCCCACAAGTTAAGTGGTACGCCAGGCTATGTTAATACCGCAAACAGTAATGACTGGGGCAATTTAACTGTAAAAGCAAACCACTTCTTAAGCACACCGGTACGTTTAAAGTTTGAAGACAGAAACCAAGCTTCATTTAGTTCACACTGGGCAGATAAACTGGGCGCTGCGTTAGTTACCTTATTAAAAGATTCGGGTTACTACAGTGCTGTTGCAGCACAAGCAGCCATAGGTACAGGCTTAACTTTTTACGATATGCTGGCGCGAACGCTTGATAAAATAGCCAAAGCGTCAGCCTCATTTGCAACGCAAACCTTAGGTTTACTCGGCCACATGCTAGTGTTTGCTGGCAAAGTTATTAGTAAAGCCGTAGAGCTGACTTACAGTTTTATAAAATCGGTATTTGACTCAACTCTAGGGGCGTTATATCGCGCAGCACGAGAAGGCTTAAATGGTCTAGATTAATGTCTTATAAGCCTTAATCTCGCTCTAACAAAATGGCACCACTTTGGGTTTCACCTAAGTGGTCGTCTTTGTTATAAATAGGGCACTTACTCATTGATAAACACCCACAGCCAATACAGCCATCAACCCGTTCACGTAGACGTTGCATATAAGCAATGCGCTCATCAAGCTGTGCTTGCCATTGTTTTGAAAGTGCAGACCAGTCTTTTTGGGTAGGTGTGCGCTGCTCTGGTAACGTTGCCAGTGTTTGTTTAATTTCTTCCAGCGTGATCCCCATCGCTTGTGCCGCTTTTATAACTGCGACTCGCCTTAGTACATCTGGTTTAAAGCGTCGTTGGTTGCCACTGTTTCGCCAACTGCGTATTAGCCCTTTAGTTTCGTAAAAGTGCAGTGTAGATACCTTAACGCCACTGCGTTTAGCGACAAACCCAACCGTTAAGTTGGCTTCAGTAAGCTTTTTTTGTACCGCCATCACTTTAATTCCTTTTAAAAATTAAATTATTTCTTATTGACCTGAACTTAACTTGAGGTTTTAAGCTTTGCATTATCATAAGAAAAGGAGCTAACCCAATGCAAGAAAAATCAGCACACCATATCGCAATCATATATTCAAGTGGACGTAAAAATGGCAATACTACCGCGCAAGTTAATGCCTATAGTAAGCAACAAAGCGGCATTGTTTTTTGCTTAGATGATTATGTTATTTCACCTTATCGCTACGATAAGCAGTATCACAATGATGATTTTTATAATTTGTTTGAAGTGTTACTTCGTTACGAACATTGGGTGTTCGCATCGCCTGGGTACTGGTATAACACCACGCCAAAAATGAAAGCATTTATAGATAGGATCACAGATTACATGGATGATGAGGCGTTAAAACCGAAGCTTAGAACTTTACGTAAAAAACAGTTTTCACTGTTGTCTAATGCTGCATCTCCCTCTGCGCCAGACGCATTTATCGATATGTTTAAACACACCTTTAATTATTTAGGAATGACTTTTAAAGCGCATTCACATGTTCAGGCTAGTTAATCACGTTAAATAGCGTTAGGCTAAACAAAAAGTAAAAAGGATGATGTATGAAAACGTTACTTATTGGCTCAAGCTTACTTTTAGCTAGCTTTGGCGCTCTTGCTGCAGAGCCTGCGCCTGTTATTAAAGACTATGGTTATTTTTATAATGTGCCCGAGCATGTGTCTGATTTAAGCCAAGCACAGTTTAAGATAGCTTTTGATGTAGGTAAAGGCGCTGAAAAGGGTGCGCAAAATAATCATATTAATTCGTTAGCGCGATTTATTAATATGCATGTGGCTCACGGCGTAAAACCAGAAAATATTCAGCTTGCGCTGGTGGTACACGGTGGAGCCCGCGTTGATGTACTGCAAAACAGTGATTATAAAGCTCGGTTTGAAAAAGATAACAAAACCGAATCTTTAATTAAACAGCTGCTTGCTAATAACACGCAGGTATATGTATGCGGGCAGTCGGCAATGCATATGAAGGTAGCAGCAGATCAGCTTATACCTAGGGTGAAAATGGCGCTTTCTGCGATGACTGTGCATGCGCAGTTACAGCAACAAGGCTATACATTGAATCCGTTTTAATGAATATTCTGTGTTTTGGTGATTCCAATACCTTTGGTATTTCTCCTGTTGATGGCAAACGGCTGAGCGAAATTGAACGCTGGCCTACTTTATTAAAGCAGCAGTTGGGCACCGGCTTTGAAGTGATTGAAGCCGGGGAGCCTAATCGTACTTTAGTCAATAACCCCCCGTTTATGGGAGATAAATCGGGCATTAAATATTTAAAACCGTATCTGGAAGCGCACACTGTTGATGTTGTTATTATTCAGCTTGGCACCAATGACTTAAAAGCACGTTTTGCACTGTCTGCTATCGATATTGGCAAAGCGCTTGAGGAGTTAATTTTAGCTATTAAAGCCTTTTATCACTGTAAAACAATACCAAAGATAATCATTATAAGCCCGCCCAAGATTCATGAAGTGGGAAGTTATAAAAGCATTTACGCAGGTGCAGGTAAAAAAGTTGAACAATTATCCATTGAGTTCAAAGCCGCCGCCTATCGTCACACGTGTGAATTTTTAGATTGTTATCTGCTGATACAATCTTGCAAGAAAGAGGGCATACACTTAGCTGTTAGTGCGCATAGAGAGCTTGCTAATAGGTTGACACCTATAATAAAGAAAGCCGCCGTGTATTAAACACAGCGGCTTTAATTTATTGCTTAGGGAGTGTATTAAAATGCGTAACTAACACTTAAGCGTGTTGTACGCGGCATAATGTAACGACCATTGGGCGCGTCGGCATTACGTGGGTCGCCTTCAGTGATACCTTGCTCGTCGGTTAGGTTATCTATGGCTAATTGCAGTTTAATGCCTTCCATTGGTTCAACAATTAAACCTAAGTCTACTTTTTCGTAGCCATCGAGTGTCACGGTGTTTTCGTTATTACCAAAGCGGTCATCTACCGCTGAAATTGTTCCATATAAAGTGGCATACATGCCGTCTACTTCAAAGTCATAGCTTGGTGTTACACGTACTTGCCATTTAGGTTGGCGTTGTGCATCGTTACCTTTATTTTCAGGGCTTTCAGTGATTTCGGTTTGTTGTAATGTGGTATTTAAATTAACAGAAAAGCCAGATTCATGATTAAAGTTGTAATCAAGTTCAACACCATACGCTTCGTTGGTTAAAATTTCAGCCGGCACACCCGGGCGACTTACAAAGGTATCGCCTTTTACTTCATTGACAAAAAAGGTGGCATAGAAGTCGGTAGAGTCTGAAATAAGCTTGTAACCTAGTTCGCCCTGCGTTACTTCTTTAATTAGTTTTTCACCCCCTTGGTATGCGCCAAAGTTATCTCTAAAGTCATCAAAATATGGCATTTTATAACCACGGTTAATACGTGCAAACACGCCCATATCGTCATTAATTGAATAGTTTAAACCGGTTGTCCATGAGGTTTTACTTTCATCGTAATCAACAGTTTTAGTGATAATACCGTCAAGGTCTTCATCAACACTGTATTGCACGTCATGGTTTTCTTTACGTACACCTAAATCAAGCGTAAATGCATCTGCAAATTTGTATTGGCCTGTAAAGTAAAAGGCATTGGTGCGAGCATCGCCTGTTGAGCTAATATCGTAATTAAAACCACACCCGGCAGTGCTTTGGTTACATTCAATGCCATTTAATAACTCACCACCGGCTTCCAGCACGTGATACGCCGTATTACCTAAGCTCCACCAATCGCTCGCAGATGTGCTTGCGGTGTAATAACCCAAAGTGGCCGATAAATCGCCAAATTGCTTTGAAAAGGCTAAGTCGTTAGTAAAAGAGCTTATTTCTTTTAATACTACCCAGCGACCTAATTGCTGAATCGCGGTGTCACTAGCATATTCGGTGTTAGTTACCGCACCGAATGCCGTTTGGCCATTGTCGGCCACTTCACCAACGGTTGTTGCTGAACCATTAGGTACTAGGCCAAATGTATTGGCATCGCCTTTGGTAATATTGAAGCGATCAATAAATTGCCAGCCATTATCAAATTCAAGTTTAATACTACCGCCGGATACATGGCCATCCCATCCTCGGCCATCACCTAGGTCAATGTCGTGTGGTTGCGCATTTGGGCCGGTAAAAATCGTCGCTTGACGGTTAAGTGTGCCAAGTTGGGTATATTCAGCATCAATGCCATTAACATTGAGTGGTGTTGGTAAGTACCATGCGCCATGATCGTCTGTTTGACGGGTATAAAAGTTAAGCTCGCCATTGTCTAACTCTTTAGTAATGTTAATTGTAAATTGGCTGCCTTTTTCAGAAGTAAAGCCTGCATCACGGATACCAGGAGAGCTTTTAACATAGCCGCCTACCATAAAATATAGGTCGTCGGTGATTTCACCACTTACTACAGCATCAACCCGTTGTAAGTCGTAATCTGAGGTGGTGTATTTAAATAAGCCTTGAGTATCTTCACTGCCACGTTTTAATCTAAAGTTGGTTGTTAAACCAGGCTGACCATTGGATAGCACAGGATTAGGACCACCACGCAGTGCTTCCATTGTTTCGATCGTTTCATCGATTCTAAATAACGATGAGTTTTCTAAAAATGAAAGAGTAGGGGCAGGGTAAACTGGCGAGCCTTCAATACTGAGTGTTAAAAATGGCGCATCACCACCTCCTGGAAACCCACGCACAAATACGTTGGCACCAGACTCACCGCCAGAGCTTTCAACCCACACACCGGGAACGGCTTTAAATAAGTCAGCAGTACTTTTAGGTGATAATTTTATAATTTGTGATGAATCAATATTTGTTACAGCGTAGCTGGCATCAATTTTTCTGATCCCAACACCTGCGGGTGTACCAGAAACGACAATTCGCTCAACCTTTTTTTCTTTTGCTTGTTCTGCTGCAAGAGCAGCGTGTGTGCTTAGGGCTAAAGTAATTGCACAGGCTAGCATGCTTTTTGCTTTATTGAATTTCATGTGTGAGATCCCGTTTTTAGTGTGTTAAACAGTGTGTATTACAGCGAGATTGATTAAATTTTAATGTAAACAGGCTGTATAAATTGAAACTCTAGAGATAAATGCAAACGTTTGCAATGTTTATTTGTAAATTATTTATTAATAAGGGCTGTTGTTTTATTGAGCGTAATTACACAAGAGCGTAATTTTTAAGTTAATGGGCAAGCCAGTAAAAAATAATAATGCTATATTGTCAGTAAGTTAGATATAGCAACAGCCGCAGTGGAGCGTTTAGGGTTTTATGAATAATAAAAAAATTAAATTAGCTGATTTAGCAAAGCTTGCTGGGGTGTCTACCTCAACGGTTTCGCGCGCGCTGAATAATAACCCGCTCATTAAGCAAGAAACCCGCGACAAGCTTCAGCAGCTTGCAAAAAAACATAATTTTAGCCTTAACACGGCGGCTAGCCGTTTGCGTACGCAAAAGACCAATGTTGTTGCCGTCATTATTAATCTTGATGAGCAAACCGAGCAATCAATCAGCGATCCATTTTTACTCAAGGTAGTGAGCGAAATTAACCTTGCGCTTAATCAACAGGGGTTAGAGTTGTTGTTATCTAACTCTATTATGGCGCAAGATGACTGGGCTAATTACTTTATTAATGGCCGCCGAGCAGATGGCATTATTGTTGTGGGGCAAGGAAAAAACCAAACTAATATAGAAGCGGCTGCCGATGCAGGTATTCCTTTAGTTGTATGGGGGGATCCAAAAACACAAAGCAATTATCCTATTGTCGGCAGCGATAACTACTTAGGAGGAATGCAAGCGACCGCTCATTTAATAGAACACGGTGCTAAAAATATTTTATTTTTAGGCGATCCTGAGCATGGTGAAATTAGTGAAAGGCATCGTGGTTACGCTGCTGCACTTTCTACCCATAAACTTGAGCAGCATGTTATATCCATTGATCTTACCAGTCGCTCTGCGTATCAAGCAATTAACCAGTTATTACGTGAAAAAGGGTTGTATTTTGATGCGATTATGGCCTGTAGTGACATGGTTGCACTGGGGGCGATGAAAGCGCTGAAAGAGCGCTACGTGAGTATTCCTAACGATGTGGCACTGGTTGGATTTGATGACATTGCCATGGCTGATATTAGCCATCCTTCACTTTCTACA
Source organism: Pseudoalteromonas sp. G5_S1_54_S4 (assembly GCF_054968565.1). NCBI lineage: Bacteria > Pseudomonadati > Pseudomonadota > Gammaproteobacteria > Alteromonadales > Pseudoalteromonadaceae > Pseudoalteromonas > Pseudoalteromonas sp. G5_S1_54_S4. The sequence continues at coordinate 82,837 of NZ_JBQKUL010000002.1, forward strand.
ATTAAACAAAACACCCAATTTGCTGCGACTTTGTTAGTTAAAAAGTTAATACAGCAGTTTTCAGGTGAAAAAGTCGAATCACAAGTTATTGATATAGAGTTAATTACTCGCCAGTCAAGCAAACGTTAACTTAGTATGCATGTATATTAATTGTTAAATTTAAAATGCAAACGATTGCAATGGTGTTTATTCTACACTAAACTCTGGACTCACTGACTAACACACACGGTAATTTACCCCTATTGGTAATTTGCTTTTTATAAAAGTTATGGCGTATGTAGCTATAAACGAGGCAGGCAATGAGTAAAATAAAAATCACACTGGCAATTGCTGCAAGCTATTTTATTTTCGCAATACTATTAAATAGCGTAGGCACTGTTATTTTGCAGGCTATAAACACACTAGGAGTAAGCAAAACAGAAGCGTCGGTTTTAGAGGGGTTTAAAGACTTATCAATTGCAATAATGTCATTTGTTGTTGCTTCATTTATACCACGTTTAGGCTACAAGCTTGCAATGCTGCTAGCACTGATAGTTGTCGCTATAGCGTGTTTGAGTACGGCTGTAATAAGTGACTTTTACATGTTTAAAGTGTTATTTGCTGCTGTGGGTTGTGGTTTTGCGGTCGTTAAGGTGTCGGTTTATTCAATTATTGGCCAAGTGACTGAGGATGCAAATAGTCACTCATCATTACTAAACACGATAGAAGGCATTTTTATGGTGGGTGTATTAAGTGGCTATTGGGTATTCACCGCATTTATAGACCCTGTTGATAGCAATGCCTGGTTGAACGTTTATTACCTATTAGCAGCGCTTACGCTTTTGGTGGTTGTTAGTGTTGTGATAGCACCAATAAAGCCTGCTATCAAAGGTCAAAGAAGCAACTCGGGTTGGAATGACTTTATTGCTATGCTCAAACTTACCTATCAACCGTTAGTGCTGATTTTTATTATTAGTGCATTTTTGTATGTGTTAATCGAGCAAGGGGTAGGGACTTGGTTGCCTACATTTAATAATCAAGTTTTGCAATTACCAGTAGCTATTAGTATACAACTAGCGAGTATTTTTGCCGCAGCTCTTGCTTTAGGGCGCTTAGTGGCGGGCCAAGTATTAAAGCATATTCATTGGTTTGTAGTACTTAGCTGTTGTTTAGTTGCTATGGCTGCGTTGATCATTATTACCTTACCACTAACGGAAAACTTACCTAAAAGCGAGGTGAATAGTTTATTTGATGCGCCTCTGGCGGCGTTTGTTTTGCCATTAATTGGCTTTTTTATGGCGCCCATTTATCCGGTACTCAACTCAGTCATGCTCAGTGCGCTTCAAAAGCATCAACATGCTGCAATGACAGGGTTAATCGTTGTGTTTTCAGCACTTGGTGGCACCACAGGGTCGGTGATAACCGGGTATGTATTTGAGCACTTTAGTGGCCAGCATGCTTTTTATCTTTCACTTGTGCCCATTAGTTTAATTTTTATTAGCGTGATTATCTTTAAAAAACGCACCCATGCCATTTCACAACACGCAGTCAATAGTTAATAGATTAGGACAGTTATGAGTTTTTTTAATAGCCAATTATTTAAAGATGTACAAACACAGCACATATTTAGCGACTGTAAAACGTTTGCAGATGCAACTGCGCGTGTTGATTGGCAAAGTGCCTGTATACAGTATGAGCAAATAGCACCCCTTAATAAAACTCAATTAAGAGACTTTGTTGATGCGCATTTTATAACAACGCCTTTATTAACAATGAAAGGGGCTGCAAATACCACCAGTGTAAAAGGCTACATAAACTCACTGTGGAGCGGCCTTCGACGTGAAGCCGATACACCCAAAGCTAATTCTTTACTCGCTTTAAAGCACAGCTACATTGTACCTGGTGGACGTTTTCAAGAAATTTATTATTGGGATAGTTACTTTACTGCGCTGGGTTTAATTGATGCAGATAAAAGTGATGTAGTAGAAGACATGCTACAAAACTTCATAGACTTAATTAACGATTACGGCTGCATTCCAAATGGTAACCGCAGTTATTATTTATCGCGTTCACAACCGCCGATTTTAGCGCTGATGGTTGATCTTTTATGGCAGCACACTCACAGTAAAACACATAATTTAGCTTGGCTTAAATTGTGTGTTGAAGCTTTAACAAAAGAGCACGCATTTTGGATGCAAGGAGCAGATACACTCGATGATGCGCAAACAAGTGTAAAACGCGTAGTAACAATGCCATGTGGTGGGGTATTAAATCGCTATTGGGATGATGAGGCGGCTCCTCGCGCAGAGTCATTAAGAGAAGACTTAGCGCTTGCATCAGGGTTTAGTGATGATAAAAAATCTGAGTTTTATCGTAATATTCGTGCTGCGTGCGAATCTGGGTGGGACTTTAGCTCGCGCTGGTTAGCCGAGTCAAACTTACTAAGCTCAATTCAAACGACAGATATTGTACCTATAGATTTAAATTGCCTACTGTACAATTTAGAAAATCAGCTTAGTGAATGCTTTAAATTGCTTGGCAATGAGCAACAATCACAAACGTACAGCAGCTATGCTGTAAAAAGAAAGTCACTTATTAATCAATATCTTTGGAGTAATGAGCAGCGTTTTTTTGTTGATTATAATCATAAGCTATCTAAGCCGTCTGCTATTTTAAGTGCAGCGGCAAGTACCCCGCTTTTTGTTAATTTAGCCTCGCAACAGCAAGCTGAACTGGTTGCAAACGTATTTAGCGAGCAGTTTTTAAAAGTAGGTGGTATTGTAACAACGGTTGTTGATACTCCACAGCAATGGGACAGCCCGAATGGCTGGGCTCCATTACAATGGTTTGCGGTAAAAGGCTTGCGTAATTATGGTATTGATCAATTAGCTACACGCATAATGAAAAACTGGCTAACAATGGTAGAACAAGATTTTATTGAAAATAAATGCTTGCTCGAAAAATATAACGTATGCACACCGCAAAAAAAAGCCAGCGGGGGTGAATATCAAGTACAACAAGGATTTGGTTGGACTAACGGTGTTACATCACGCTTTTATACACTTTTATAGGGTAACTAAACTCATTGGCTTATACCAAAAGAGCATTGTGTTTTGTAGTTAATTTAGGTAATGTGACGGTTGTTGTAAATCTAATGTTTCAAGGATGAGTTATATGTTGCAAAAAAGCTCGGCTTTTATTAAGACAACGCTTCAATCGTCTTTCCATTCTCAAAACTACACAGTTATTTTAAGAACACTTCAAGCCATTTTTGGTGATATAAAAATGGACAGTACTATCCCACATATTGATCAGCGTGGTGCTTATGACATTTTTCTAATTGATGGATCTCAAAATGATTGGCAGGACTTGATCCCAGCAGATTTAATTTGTTTGGCTAAACAGTATAAAGTTGTGCTTTTTAATGTAGAACTAGAGCAAGTATGTGAAAAAAACTTATTACTCAATCATTTTAATGGGGTATTTTATAAATCGGCAGCAGCAGAAGATATATTTAAAGGCTTAGTAAGAATTTCTACTGGTGAGCTTTGGTTTACTCGTAAAGTAATCTCTAAGGCCTTTAATGATATTCTAAGTGTGGCCTCTTCGTTTAGCTCCTTAAGCGAAGATATCACGTTAAATGAAGCTGACTATAAGCATTTAACTAAACGAGAAAAGTCGGTTATTCATTTAATAGCACAAGGAGCGAGTAATAATAAAATAGCGGACAAACTAAACATTAGCGACCACACTGTTAAAACTCACCTTTATAGCGCATTTAAAAAAACTAATTCGCGTAATAGAGTTGAATTGGCCAATTGGGCGCAAAGATATATTTCAGTATTATTACCCGTTGAGAGCTAATCGTTATTTGTTTGGCCACATCAATGACTTTGTGGCCATCTGTAAGAGTAGGTTAAGTTGCCTGTTTAGCCCATAAGCCTTTATCAATACCTTTGGTGATAAGATCTGTAAGCGCCTTTTCTATTGCTTGCGTTACGCAAATGCTCATTGGTTCATTATCACTAAAGCCCGCCTCAGCTTCCGCCAGACGTTTATAGCTAACATACCTAAAAAAACCTGCTCGCATTTCTTGGCTCAATACTTTTTTGCTGGTGGCTACTGACAACAATACCTGGCCAGTTCTTACATCTACGGCACGTAAATAGATTGATATTGCATCTTCACGATATAGCTCTGATGCGCCAATACCAAAATATTCCATTCCTAAGCCACCCGTTTTTACATTGGTGTCGTAACTAATTATACCGCCTTCTAAAATGATTTTCGCAGTGGTTAACGGCGGTAGCTCGCCTTGATTAGGATTAGTCGCTTGTGCCGCTCTAATTATTTTTCTCTCTGTTAAAATATTTTGTAGACCCTCACGTTCAACCGGCGTAAACCAGTCAGACTCATGTAATGCTTGCACTAGAATAGAGTTTGCACCTTGAGTGACGGCCGTTGAAAACGAGCTAACATTAGTTTGTGGCTTATATTGACCGGTTTGATCGCGAAATGAATAAACCGAGACTGGAATGCTGCCCGCAGGTTTAGGTAAGCTTTTTAAATCAGAAAAGACATCTGTTGGCTCTAACGTTACCGCACTTTGTTTTGACGGAGGGATTAAATTACCCATAGTAGAGCAACCACTAAGAGAAAGAGCGATTGTTATTATTATTAATTTATACATTATCCAAACCTCGGTACTTCGATAACCACAACCGAGTCATCAATTACATTTGTTATTCTAACCGTGATAGTGTCGGTTGTACTGGTGATCACTTCTATTTGATAATCACCACTCATAAAAATGGAGTCTTGATTAAAAACACTGTCTTCAATATTTTCCCCAAAAGCCATGTCGGTGATTTCTCTCACCATTCGATTTAAGTATGTCCGCTCTAATGAATCTTGAAACTGCTCTGCATATCCTTTTTCGACAACCGGCGCTTTATGTTTATTTTGTGCTTGAGCCTTACTAAGCAGCATATTGGCATTGAGAGGGTTGCCACCAAAACTCGGGTTAATAGGGGTATAAATAATTTCAGTTGCGGAGACTGAAAAGCTTAAAGTTGTTATTATTGTTAATACTATTTTTTTCATTGTTACCATCCATTCAATGCCATATCAGGACTCGCTGTTTGCATATTCGATCGCGCCATGGCGTCCATTACAGAGTGCACTGCTTGCTCTACTCGCTCGTCCAAAGGCTCTAACTTTCGTCCCAAATGGGTTGCATAAATAATCTTATGATTCATTATTAAAACTAATTTAGTACCAGCACGGGGTATAACCGTTTCTTTTATTTCTACATTAAAGCCAGCTGTTGAAGGCAGTTCACGCCAATAATTTGAAAATTCACTGTAAAATTGATACCCAAAGCGACTAATACTTTTGTTTAGTAATAATCCATCGATTTCTAAATCAGCACTGGCATTACTCAAAGGAGTAAAAAAAGTTAAAAGTATAAAAAGATAGATATATTGTTTATTTTTCATAGTTAAAATAAGGGAGAGGGTTACTCTCCCCGTCTCATCAATTACATTTGTGTAATTGTTGCTGTATTACCATCACCAAGTTGAGTGACAGAGAATGTACTGTTAAAGCCAATTACGTTACCTTCAACAGTGTTGTAGTTACCGGTTTGAGTAACAGAGAATGAAACGTTTTCACCGCCTAATAAAAACGCTGAATCTCCAGTTCCACCTACCCAGTTACCTTCGCCTTGCTGTGCAATATCAATAGAGTGATTACTGCCTTCTACCATTAAGTCAATAACGTTAATATCACCATTTTGAGCAATATCAATTTGGTTTGCGTTACTATCAAGGATACCCGCTAGTGTAACAATCGCCTCATTTTGATTACCGACTTGATTAACATCAATATCGTTATCGTTTGAAGTGAGAGAAACATCAGGGTATGAAGACTGCACTAAAATTGCGTTTTCATCGCCACCTGATTGGCTAAGATCAACATCGTTACCGCTACCATTAAAGTTAGCTAAATGAACCGAGTTAAAATCACTAACCTGGGTTACTGTAAATTCATTATTTGAACCAATGACACCCATGTATGCTTCATTAGTGTTACCAACTTGCATTGCTGTAAGCTCATTGTTATCGCCCATTAGCTCAGTAGTCGCAAGGTTTTCATCACCAATTTGATTAACTGTTACTTCATTGAATGAACCGTCAAAAAGACCAGACTCAATAGCATTATTCGAACCTTCTTGGTCTAGTTTTATTTCATTATCATTACCAGTAACGGCTGCAAAAGTAATGGTATTGTTATCACCGCTGCTTTGTTCAATAGCTATTTCGTTGTCATCACCAGCAATATCAGTAAATGTAATGATGTTACGTGAACCATCCTGGCTAACGTCAATCTCATTTTCGTTACCGCGTAATGAGCCTATTTTAAATTCATTCCAGGTGTCTGTTTGTTCAATTTCAATAATGTTTTCATCGCCTGATAAGCTAAGTACTTCAAATTCTTGCCACATACCAGACTGAGATGAAATAATTTCGTTACCGTTACCTTTCATGTCCATGTTGTAAAACCAGTGACCGCCATTTCCTTGTTCTACGTCAATATTATTGTCGCTACCAGTGATAATATTGATTGCTTCATTGTTTTGAAATAATCCTTGGCCGAATTGAGAAACATAAACGCCGTTGTTATCACCCGTTATGCGCGTAATGAAACCATTAGCAACACCATCTTGTGCATAAGTTTGTTGGTTGTTATCACCTGTTGTTTCAACTTCGGCGTAATTACCATTTTGTAATTGAGCTATTTTAACATCGTTGTTGTTACCGATTTCAGTAGCTAGTGCAGTATTGCCATCGCCATCTTGAGAGACTAATGCCGTGTTGTCAGAAAATGATTGCTTAACTGTTACAGCATTCTCAATGCTACTTACAGATACTTTAGCTGCAAGCTCAGAAGTTGAACCTGCTTTTGTTTCTGTGTTTGCGTTTGCTGTAAAGCTGGCGCCCATTGCAATTGCAATTGCACAGCTTAAAAGTGATTTATTCAATTTCATTATTATTCTCCTTGAAAGATAAAATAAAATACCTTGATTAATTATTAAGTTTTAAAAAGGTATTTTCGTTGCAGCATGCCGTGCTGCCATAATGTGTGATTAGCTTTTTATTCTTAAACGTAAAATGCTGTTTTAAATATGAACTAGGGTTTGGTCATTAGTACTTGGTAAGGTGGTTTGCCATTCACTAATTCATAACTGCTCAGTCACTGTATTCTTCAATGAGTTCATTTTGAATCATCTTTTTTAATGGTAATTTAAATCTATAAATTTCAATTGCTTACTCTTTTAATTTGTATTTTCTATCTATTTACATCAAAAACCAGTAAAAAATAATGAGTTAATGCCATGTTAAAAATAAGTTATTTAATTCATTAAAATGGCTGCTATTAATGTTTTTTTTACTGTATTTCTAGTTAAAAATAATGGTTTTGTTCCTGGTTTTGCTTTTTTTACTTGAGTTAGTGACTGATTACCCGTTTTCTTAACACTTGCCACGTGATTACTTAAATTCATAAACGTAAATATTTCGCTTAGTAAAGCTAAGTTAACTTAATTACGGATAGAACAATGAAAACAAAATTATCTATTATTACACTTGCACTTTTACCTTGTTTAGCTGCGGCTAAATTGCCTGATGTTAACAGTACAACTCAAAAAGTAACTGCGAGCAGTGACTCGATTATTGTTAAGTATAAAAAGAATGCTTCGCCGGAAATGCGTAAGCAAGCTCGTTCGTTAGTAAAAGCCAAAATATCTGATCTAAATAACGATGAAATTGATGATAACTTCACCTCGTTATTTTCTGGCCGCCTCGCAAAATTTAAAATATCAGGAATGAGCGCTAAAGAAGCAATTGACCGCTTAAAATCTCATCAAGCTATTGAGTATGTTGAGCCTGATTATCGCGTGAGCATTGCAAGTGCAACTAATGACCCTCGTTTTGATGATTTATGGGGCTTAAACAACGAAGGCCAAACTGGTGGCACGGCTGATGCCGATATTGATGCACCAGAAGCATGGTCAATCTCTACAGGTAGTCGTGATGTTGTAGTAGGTGTTATTGATACGGGTGTTGATTATAGCCACCCTGATTTAGCTGCGAACGCGTGGGTAAACAGCGGTGAAATTGCTGGTGATGGTATCGATAATGACGGTAACGGTTACATTGATGACGTTCACGGTATTAATGCGATTACTGATGCTGGCGACCCAATGGATGACCAAGGCCATGGTACACACGTATCGGGTACAATCGGTGCCAGTGGTAACAATGGTGTCGGTGTTGTTGGTGTAAACCATGATGTTTCTATTGTTGGTTGTAAGTTTTTAGCCGCAGATGGTACAGGTTCTACCTCTGGTGCTATTAAGTGTATCGATTACATGGTTGGCCTTAAAAATGCGGGTGTTAATCTGCGTGTGTTAAATAATAGCTGGGGCGGCGGTGGTTTTAGCCAAGCGTTAGCTGATGCGATTACGGCTAGTGAGCAAGCTGATATTTTATTTGTTGCTGCTGCGGGTAACGATGCGGTTGATAACGATCAAAATCCACACTACCCATCTAACTATGAAAACGACAACGTATTATCGATAGCAAGTACTGATAGCAGAGATAATATGTCTAGTTTTTCTCAATGGGGCCTAACAAGTGTTGATATGGGCGCACCTGGCTCAGGTATTTTGTCGACCGTTCCTGGTAATAGCTATGCTACTTATTCAGGCACCTCTATGGCAACACCGCATGTAGCTGGTGCTGCTGCACTTGTACTTTCAGTTAATCCTGATTTAACAACACTAGAGCTTAAAGAATTACTTATGTCTAGTGGTGATGCTAATGCGGCATTAAATGGTAAAACGGTTGCAGGTACACGTCTAAATGTTAACCAAGCGCTAATTGATGCTGATCCAACTCCAGGCTTTAAATTATCTGTATCGCCGGTTTCTCAGCAAGCGACTGTAGGTGATACGGTTACTTATACCTTTACGATTGGCTCAATTGCACAATGGGAAGGTGACGTTTCACTGGCTTTAGCTTCAGATCTTACCGATGCATCACTAAGCGCAACTACCGCTCGTCCGGGCGATGAAGTTGTTCTAACAGTTGCAACTAACAGCGATACTCAGTGGGGAAATTACGACTTTACTGTTACCGCAACATCAGACGAGCAAGTTAAAGAACAAACTGTTAGCTTAATGCTTCAACCTGCTGGTTTAAATGACTTTACTTACAGCAGTGATGAAAACATCGCTATTCCAGATAATTCTCCAGAGGGCGCAAGCTCGGTTATTACGGTTGCTGATGATTTAACTATTTTTGGCACCACTGCTGATGTAGATATTACGCATACTTGGTCTGGTGACTTAGTACTTACACTTATTTCAGCGCAAGGTACAGAAGTAACTTTACAAAGCAATGAAGGTGGCAGTGCAGACGATATTGTTAAGTCATTTACATCAAGCGTATTTAATTCTGAAGTGGCAACTGGAGATTGGACACTTCATGTTGAAGATACAGCTGGTGCAGATACGGGTAATATCAATGGTTGGTCACTTACATTTAGCGCTATTGGTGAGGTAAGCCCACAACCACCACAAGCTGGCTTTAGTGTTTCAGCACAAGGTTTAACTGCTACATTTGTAGATACAAGTCGTGATGTGAATGATGACATTTCACAGTGGAGCTGGAACTTTGGTGATGGTTCAACATCAACAAACCCAAATCCTACACATGTTTACGCTCAGTCAGGAAGTTATGAGGTTGAATTAACCGTAACGGATAGTGAAAATAACTCAGATACATTCACTCAAACAGTGGTTGTTAGTGATGTTGAAATTGAATTGAGCTTAAAACGCGCTAACAAGTCACGTCTTGATACTATGCGTGTTGAGTTAAACTGGGCAGAAGTAGGGGCTGAGTCACTTAGCCTATACCGAAATGGCGAACTAGTAGATACCGTATCAGATAATGGCCGTTACCGTGATTATGTGCGTAACGCAACATTACCGGCATACGACTATCAGTTATGCGTATCTGAAAACGTATGTTCGAATATTATTACGGTTTCATTTTCTGAATAAAACGTTTACCCCTTAGACATTCAAAGCCCAGCAATGCTGGGCTTTTTTATGGAATATCCCTTCTTAATTTTATAATGTAACTATTTTGTATTTATTTTGTATTTATTTTGTTTGTTATTTGTGCGTTATTTTCTTGATATTTACGATATCCATGTTAAGTTTGTACCTGAAAGGTAAAAAATAATGAGTATAAACATCGTTAATGAAGGAGCCAATGAGCTCACGTAAAATAATAACAAATGCCTTTAATCTAAGTGCTTTATCGTTAAGTTTTCTTAGTTTAAATGTACACGCGTCTATTGATTGCAGTGCGTTAGAACAGTGGCAAACAGGCCAGACACACGTTACTGGAGATCAAGTGCAAGCGCAAAGCACAGCGTATGAAGCTAGCTGGTGGACGCAAGCCAATCCAGTGGAGAATGCTGGTGATTATAAAGATTGGAAAATTTTGGGTGTATGTGACAACGCTGTCATTGATAATGAAATTCCAGTAATTACCGAGTTAATGCCTGCAGACGGTTTTCAACTAACCGATAAAGACAGCGTTGTCATATCGGCGCAAGCAATTGATAACGATGGAGAGGTAACCACCGTTGAGTTTTTTGTTGATGGTATTTTTCTAGCTGCAGATACTTCATCACCTTACAGCGTTGATTGGCAAGCTGTGGCGGGTTCTCATCAAATAAGTGCAATTGCAACGGATGATCAAGGTGCGCAGTCATTACAAATCATCAATACCTTAACAGTTGCAGATGACGTTACTAATCCTCTTAATCAAGTACCCGTTGCATCAATTTCATTGAGTACCTTACCTGAACAGCTAATTGTGGGTTCACAAGTTGTGTTTGAGCTTTCAGGTAGCGATAGCGATGGTGAGATCACCGCGCTTAATTTTGCTATAAATGGTGATGATACTCATCAAGCGACATCAGCAACTAGTCAGTATACATGGCAGGCTACAGCTCTTGGGCAAGCCAGCTTTACACTTACAGTGACTGATAACGAAGGGGCTACAGCACAAACCACAAAAACCCTAAATGTTGTTGACTCTGCAGCGCCCGGCAGTGGTGTAACTGATTGTCAACCACAAGGGTTATATCAAACCCCCGGTGTTAATACGCCTTATTGTACTGTGTATGATGCTGATGGTCGTGAAGTTATGGGAGCTGACCACCCGCGTCGTGTTATTGGTTATTTTACTAGTTGGCGAAATGGTGCTAATGACCAACCAAGTTATCTAGTTAATGATATTCCATGGGATAAAATTACTCATATTAATTATGCCTTTGCGCATGTTGATGCCAATAATAAAGTATCTATTGGCGATCCTAATTCAGCAAATAATCCTGCTACAAACATGGAATGGCCAGGCGTTATTGGCGCTGAAATGGATCCTGAGTTTGCATACAAAGGACACTTTAATCTTTTAAATAAATACAAAAAACAACACCCACACGTTAAAACCTTGGTATCGGTAGGTGGCTGGGCTGAAACGGGGGGGTATTTTGATGAAACCGGCCGCGTTGAAAGTGGTGGCTTTTATACCATGACCACCCATGCTGATGGCTCAGTCAATTATGAAGGTATTAATGCATTTGCAAAAAGCACCGTTGAGTTTATTGAAAAATATGGATTTGACGGCGTTGATATTGATTATGAATACCCATCTTCAATGAATGACTCAGGTCACCCCGATGATTTTCCTATATCCAACGCGCGCCGTGCAGGATTGAATGCCTCATACCAAGTGCTAATGAAAAAAGTACGTGAAGAGCTAGACCGTGCAGGTGAAGTCGCAGGTAAGCACTATTTACTCACTATTGCGTCTCCATCTTCTGGTTATTTACTACGAGGTATGGAAACCTTTCAAGCGGTTAAATACCTGGATTATGTAAACATTATGTCTTACGACTTACATGGCGCATGGAACTCACATGTAGGGCACAATGCTGCCTTGTTTGACACCGGTTTAGACTCAGAACTGACACAATGGAACGTCTACGGCACTAAAGAATTTGAAGGGATTGGTTACTTAAACACCGATTGGGCGGTTCGTTATTTCCGAGGGGCAATGGCTGCCGGTCGAATCAATTTCGGTATTCCTTATTATACTCGAGGTTTTAAAGATGTGTCGGGCGGAACTAATGGTCTATGGGGTCAAGCGGCTTTACCAAACCAAGCTGATTGTGCCACAGGTACAGGGGTTGGTGAAAAGAACAAGTGTGGTAATGGTGCATTAGGTATCGATAACCTTTGGCACGATAAGAACGACGCAGGTCAAGAAATGCCCGCCGGTTCAAATCCTTTATGGTACGCTAAAAATCTCGAAAATGGTATTGTTGGCTCTTACCTCGAAGTGTATGGCTTAACCCCCGATACCGATACTGACGATCGCTTAACAGGTTCTTACACACGTTATTACGACAGTGTTGCCGTCGCACCTTGGCTTTGGAATGCCGATAAAAAAGTATTTCTGTCGATAGAAGATGAAGCGTCGATGGCCTCTAAAGTTGATTATGTTATTAACAACGGCCTTGGCGGTATCATGTTCTGGGAGCTTGCTGGTGATTTTGATTACGACTCAGCAAAAGGCGAGTACTTCATGGGGTCAACGCTTACTTCACTTGCATACGATAAGTTTAATCAAAGCGGTGTTGCATATGATGTACATGGCGGAAATCCAAACTTTACAGTGCCTGCTGAAGCTGTAGATATCACATTTGAAGCCAAAGACTTCCCTGTCGGTGATGATAACTACCCAATCAGCCCAACATTTGCGTTTACCAATAACTCAAGCCTTGATTTAAGCGGTGCAAAAATTTCATTTGATGTACCGGTATCAACCTCCGCTATTTTTAAATCCAACTGGAATGCACAAGAAAAACTGGGCATGGCAGTAGAAGTAAATGGCTCGAACGCAGCGGGTAATAATATTGGCGGTTTTGAGAACGAGTTCCACCGTTTCTCAATCACACTGAACAATGAATGGGGCGGTCAACTAAAAGACTTTAGCGCTGGTGCAACTGTGAATGCACAAGTGATGTACTACATGCCAATCACTGGGCCTAGCAACTTTACCATTGAAAAAGATGGAAAAACTTACGCATTCAAAGCTGAATACCCAATGCTACCAGATGCAACACCGGGTGATGGCACGGGCAATCCAGATAACGGTGGCGGTGACCCTGCAGGTACGTGTGAAGGAGTTGATATAGCCTCGATACCTGTTTATCCAAACTTCCCTCAAACAGACTGGGCGGGCAACCCAAGCCATGCCGCAGCAGGTGACTTAATGTCTCATAACAACGCGATATACAAAGCCAAGTGGTGGACAACGTCTGAGCCGGGTGTAACGGCTGATTGGACCCTAAGTTGTAGCCTGTAATTTTCAAAAACAATGAGGGGTAGGCCTGAGCTTGCCCCATGTATTGAGTCTTAGAAAGGATAAAATAATGGCATCAATTAAACTTAACACACTATCGCTATCTGCAATCGCAGGTGGCTTGCTACTGAGTATGCTAGCACCGCAAGTACAAGCACATGGTTATATGGATAGTCCTAAAGCACGCCAAGCATTTTGCCAAGATGATGGCGGATACTGGTGGCCAGAAGATGGCACAAATATTCCTAACCTTGCTTGTCGAGCAGCATATCTAGAATCCGGCACGGTGCAGTTTGTGCAAGCGATTGAATTTTCTGTTAATACTCCTGACTATTTAAATCAAACTGCAGTTGAGGCCAGTGTACCAAACGGCACTTTATGTGCTGGTGGCGATACAGCCAAACGCGGTATGGATTTACCATCACCACATTGGCAACGTAGTGACGTAGTGCCCAATGCTAATGGTGAAATTCAAGTTCGTTACCTTGCATCAACGCCACATAATCCCAGCTTTTGGCAGTTTTACTTAACTAAGCCAACTTTTAATGCCGCTACTGATGTATTGACCTGGCAAGACTTAGAGCTAGTTCAGGAGCATCAAAATGTTGACGTGATTTAAGACACCGATGGTGAGCGTTATTATCAAATGAGTGTGGCTATTCCACAAGGACGCAACGGTGATGCCATTTTGTACAGCCGCTGGCAACGAAACGATGTTGTGGGTGAAGGCTTTTATAACTGTAGTGATATAAATATTGTAAACGACGCAGCTCCAACCAATCCGAATGCGTGGGCAAGCCTTGGGTACTTTGTACGTCAAGGGCAAAATGCCATTGCAGGCGACACTGTATGGGCTCGCTTATTTGATGAATCTGGCCAAGAGGTGATTAATCAACAACTTAAAATCAATGCCGATAATCAAGCAAATTGGCAGCAAGTGTTAGCGTCACAACTTAACCTTGATTATGCGCATTTAGTGCAGATTGGTGTGCAAAATCAAGTTGGTGATGTTGTATTTAACAGCGCTGATGTACTAACAAACCAAGTCTATGGAAGCAATCCAAATTACACTTATACATTAAGCGTGCAGGGCACCCCTGATAATACAGCGCCTATTGTTAGTAAGCCAGAAAACCTAGTAGTTGATGAAAACACCACCACGGCTGTGCATTTACATGCGTTTGATGATGAGCAAAATGCGTTAATTTATACTTGGTCAGTACCGGCACCACTGAGTTTTACCGGTAGCGATGCCAATATCAACTTAATTTCACCTGAAGTTTCAACACCTACAGATTATACCGTTGTGGTATCTGTTTCTGATGGCCAATTAACGACCCAAACCGAGTTTGTTGTCACCGTTAATGACAGCGTTATCAATGATCCTGTTATAGCGCCTTGGAGCACTACTGAGGTTTATCAAGCAACAGATAAAGTGAGTTTTCAAGAGTGTGTTTACTTAGCTAAATGGTGGAATCAAGGTCAGCAGCCCGATAGTTCAAGTGCGTGGGAGCTTGTTGAGGAGGGTACTAATCCAGCAGCATGGAGTATTAACAAAGCCTATCAAGCGGGCGCAGAAATAATCTATCAAGGACAGCGCTATCGCGCTAATTGGTGGACTCAAGGCGATACGCCAGGACAAGCCGATGTATGGAAAACACTGTAACTAAAAGCCTAAGTTTTGTAGTTCAAACTTATTAAACCAAAATAATCACATTAAAAATAGATAAGAGAGAAATATGAATATTAAACAATTAACCGCAGCTATGGGTGTTGCACTATTTGCCGGTTCTGTATCGGCAGCGCCTTCTACACCAAGTATTAATTGGGAGCCACAGCAATATTCGTTTGTTGAGGTAGACCTTGAAGGAAACGGCTCTTACAAACAGCTGGTTACCCGTGTTGAGCAAGTTAATATCAACATTGAATGGAGTGCGTGGAGCGGTGATGGCGGCGATAGCTATAAAGTGTACTTTGATGACATGCTAGTAAATGAGGGCACGCTTGCTGCTGGTTCTAAAAGTGGCACTATTTCATTCCCTTATGATAAAGCAGGCCGCCATACAATGTATGTTGAACTATGTGAAGGCGGCACGACCTGTGCGAGAAGTGCGGGTAAGCCAATTGTAATTGCTGACACTGACGGCGGACATTTAGCACCATTACCTATGGATGTTGACCCAAATAACCGTGATATTGGCGTTAAGCAAGATTTAGTGACGGGCGCTTACTTTGTTGAGTGGGGGATCTATGGCCGTGATTACGATGTAACGAATATGCCAGCACAAAACCTGAGTCATATTTTGTATGGCTTCATTCCAATTTGTGGTGAAAACGCATCGTTATCGGGTGGTCCTAAACGTGCACTTGAAACCGCTTGTGCCGGCTCTGCAGATTACGAAGTGGTTATTCACGACCCATGGGCCGCAGTACAAAAAGCATTGCCAGGGGTTGATGCTAAAGATCCCATTCGTGGTACTTACTCGCAGTTAATCGCACTAAAACAGCGTTACCCAGATATTAAAATTTTACCATCTGTAGGTGGTTGGACGTTATCAGACCCATGTGGTGGTTTTATTAATAAAGCAAACCGCGACACCTTTGTTGCCTCAATGGAAGAGTTTTTAAGAACCTGGAAGTTTTACGATGGTGTTGATATTGACTGGGAATTCCCAGGTGGTGACGGTCCCAATCCTGATATTGGCGATCCAATTAACGATGGCCCAGCCTATGTTGCATTAATGCAAGAACTACGCGATATGCTTGATAAACTAGAAGCAGAAACGGGTCGTACTTACGAGTTAACCTCAGCCATTGGTGCTGGTTACGATAAAATTGAAGATGTAGATTATCAAGCCGCAAGCCAGTACATGGATTACATTTTTGCCATGACCTATGACTTTTATGGCGCATGGAGTAACGTAACCGGACACCAAACAGCACTTTACTGTGGCGAGCACATGAGTGTTGGTCAATGTAATGGCACTGGGCTTGATGAAAATGGCGAACCTCGTAAAGGCCCTGCTTATACCACCGATAATGCAGTACAGCTGTTACTTGCGCAAAATGTACCATCGAAAAAAATCGTCGTCGGCACAGCCATGTATGGCCGTGGTTGGGAAGGTGTTTACCCGCAAAATGCAGCGGTTGATGGTAACCCAATGACCGCCCCTGGTAATGGCCCATTAAAAGGCTCCACGGCACAAGGTGTATGGGAAGATGGAGTTATTGATTACAAGGGCGTTAAAGCCAATATGATTGGTGCGGCAGGCACCGGTATTAATGGTTTTGAAGTGGGTTATGATGAGCAAGCACAAGCCGCTTATGTATGGAATCGCTCAACTGGTAAACTGATCACCTATGATAGCCGTAAGTCTGTGCTGGCCAAAGGTGCGTATGTTAATCAGCATAACTTAGGCGGTTTATTTGCATGGGAAATTGATGCTGACAATGGTGACATTCTAAATGCAATGCATGATGGCTTAGGGGGCGTAGTTGCGCCGCCAAATAATAAAAAACCGGTTGTTTCAGTGTCTTCATCTGTGTCTGTTAATTCAGGCGAGAGCATCACAGTAACGGTTTCTGCAACCGATGCAGATAACGATCCACTGAGCTTTAGCTGGAGTGCTGATAGCGCGCTAGTAGTATCTGGACAAAATACATCATCACTGGTTATTAATGCGCCAACAGTGACTACAGATACACAGTATGTTGCAACCGTTGCGGTATCAGATGGTCAAGCAACAGTGAATCGTGATGTTGTTGTTAATGTTATTGCGCCAACATCAGGTGGCGAAAATACAGCACCGAGTGTTAATGCAATTGCTAATGTTAGTGTTGACGAAGGCGCATCAGCAAGTGTTGCTGTAGTTGCAAACGATGCACAAAACGATGCGCTTACATATACGTGGACAGTACCAACAGGCTTAACGTTAGTGGGCAGCGGTGCAAATGTGAGCATTGAGGCAGGCGCTGTAGATACAGATACAAACTTCACTGTTTCAGTTGCAGTCAGTGATGGCGCATTAACCACAACGCAAAGCTTTAGCGTAACAGTGACAAATGGTGATACTACCACTCCACCAACAGGAGATTGGGATGCGAGTGTTGCATACGTTGGTGGCGATGTCGTTACTTATAACGGCGTTGAATATAAAGCAAAATGGTGGACTCAAGGTGAGCGTCCTGATTTAGGCGGTGCATGGGAAGTAACAACACAGCCTACAGATGGTACGGGTGTCGAAGTTTGGCAGCCAACGGCTATTTATAACAGTGGTGATGAAGTTTCTTATCAAGGTAATAAGTACCAAGCTAAGTGGTGGACTCAAGGGAACGAACCTGGCTCAACCGATGTATGGTTAGCACTTTAATTTTAACCTGAGAATTTGGGTTTTAAAAAACCATATAAATTAAAAAAGCAGCTTTCGAGCTGCTTTTTTTGTTAACGACTATTACGAGGGGTTAAAACAACGCTTTAGAGCTAATTATTAAGCCGTTTACATCAGCATATACCCAATCACCGGTATTAATTGTGGTGTTTAACATATTAACCGGGTGATCTTTGGCACCTAAACCGCGCTTAGTGGTGCAGCGTGGCGTAGCGCCTAGTGCCATCACGGGTAAATCAAGCGTGGCAAGAATTTCAATATCGCGGCAGCAACCATTAATAATAATGCCTTGCCAGCCATTTTTTAGGGCTCGCTCTGCAATCATATCGCCAATGAAGGCAAAGCGCTTACTAGCAAAGCCATCCACAATCAACACTTTGCCTTCACCATTTTCATGTAATATGTTGCCAGCAAACGAGTTATCGTCTGGGCAGGTGACAGTCACTACTTGACCATAAAAGAGAGTTTTATTACCAAAGTGTTGCAAGCCACTGTCAGCGACTTGCACATGGTCGCGATGTTCATCGTATAAATCGGGCGTAGTAAACTGTGTCATTGAGGGCATCCTTGTTTTTTATAAAGCCACGTAGGCCAACGGCAGTACATTAAAAGTAGTAATAATGTTTATCGTAGGCTAATTAATCATTCAGGTGTAGCTATTGTTGTAAATTGGCGTATAGATTTTAGTCGCAATATAAGCACTTTTAACGTTTTTTTATAAGTAACTTATGCTGTTACTTAGTTTAATTTTTTTGAATAAATTTGATTTTGCCAGAGCATTAGCCAAACGTCTCATTGTTGCGTGCTTTTTCATCATCTTTTTTATTTGCCTAACTATTTTAATATTAGGCTATAAGTTTTATAGCCCGTTTGTTGAAAAGCAAGCGGGCATGGATTCAACGGTCGACACACCACAAAAACGCTTTAGCGAAGGTGTTGATTACGTTGCAATTCACCCTGTTCGTGCATTTTTGATTCAATTTTTAAATATAGCAGGCGTAGGCCCCATATTTGGCCCAATATTGGGTGCATTATATGGTCCGGTTGCGCTTGTATGGATTGTGCTTGGTAATGTTTTGGGTGGCGCTGTACACGACTTCTTCTCAGGAGTAATGAGTATAAAAGAAGACGGTAAAAGCTTACCGGAAATAGCAGGGCACTACTACAACGTTGTATTTAAAGGCTTTATGCTTATTTTTACTGCGATGCTACTATTTTTTGTTGGTGTTGTATTTATTATGAGCCCGGCAGGATTATTAAGTAACCTTGATATATTTAAGGATACAATATTTGCAAATAATACCTTTTGGGTTTTGGCTATTTTAGCTTACTACTTTTTAGCTACGTTATTACCCATTGATAAAATCATCACTAAGTTTTACCCTATTTTTGGTTTGTTAATGATTGTGATGACAGTAGCTATTGCGGTATCACTGCTAATAAACGCACCGCATTTACCAGTAGCGGGCGACTTTTTAGCATACTTTGAGGCCGATCACGCTCATGACTTCTTAGCACCAAATCCTGATGGACTGCCCACTTGGCCGCTGCTATTTATAACCATTACCTGTGGTGCTATTAGTGGTTTTCACTCAACACAGGCACCTATTATTGCCCGTTGTTTAACCAATGAAAAATACGTACGCCCAGTTTATTACGGTGCGATGATGTGTGAAGGCATTGTAGGTTGTGTATGGGCATTAGCGGGTATTGCTGCCTTCCCTGAAGGCTATGCGGGTTTAAAAGCTATGCTTGATTTAGGCGGTCCAGGTTTGGTGGTTAACCATATTGCAAACAGCTACTTAGGTGTATTTGGTGGTATTATGGCAATTATTGCTGTTGCTGTTTTCCCTATTACCTCAGGCGATACGGCGTTTCGTTCACTGCGCTTGACCGTGGTTGATGCGTTTAGTATTCCGCAAAGTTTACGTAATCGTTTATTGCTAGCAATCCCTATTTTAACCATTGCTTACTTTATGACTAAGCTCGATTTCTCTGTGATTTGGCGCTACTTCGCATTCTCAAATATGCTGCTTTCAACCAGTGTGTTGTGGCTTGCGACCAAGTATTTATTTGACCGTGGTACATTCCACTGGATCACTAGTATACCAGCAGTAATCGCTACAGCAGTGACCTTGTCATACATAATGACTGCGGCAATAGGGTTAAACTTATCAAGTGATTTAGGTAAACCGATTGGTGCAGTGGTGGCTGTTATAGGGTTTATTGTATTAGCTGTTGTGCATTCAAAGCATAAAGTGCGTACGGCTTAATAAATCGTAATCTCAAAAATGTAAAAGCGAGCCTTATAAAGGCTCGCTTTTTTTATACTTGATCGCCAATCGCTAAAAAGTGGCTTGTTCGAAGTAGCTGATATCATCTAGGGTTTTACTAATCATCATCGCCCCCTCTAATAAGCTCACTGTTTGTATTGCCGCGCGAGCAGGGTTTTTTTCACCATTCGCAGCGTGTGCTTGGGTTAACCAGGCTAAATTTTTATTAAAAAACCGCTGAACTTCAACCCGCACTTTATCAGGTAGGCTGTCGCTTTCTGCGCCGAGCAAGCCACATAAACACATTTTTTTATCAATCACGAGTGCATTTCTAAATAACTGAGTGTAAATATCAATAGGGTTTTTACCGTTTGCTTTGTGTGCCTCTGGTTCACCAAGTACAGCGATAAAGGCATCGGTATATTGATGCGCAAGCTCTGCACCTAAATCAGCTTTAGTTGGAAAGTGATAATGCACACTGGCACTTTTAATACCAATTTCATTGGCCAACTCTCTAAAGCTAAAATTGCTATAGCCACCAAGTCTAACTTTGTTTTCTGCTGCTTTTAACAGGGCTGCTTTTTTTGTCATTTTAAACTTCCTTCATATCGCTGCAAAAAATTATCAACCAGTAGGTAGTTATTTTCAAGCTCTTTTATTTTTAGTTTGCAAAGGTCGAGATCCTAATATAAATTACCTACCAGTAGGTAGGTAATTGTTCTTGCCAGTATTAGCTCAAACTGTGATTAAAAATATAAAGAGATAATTATGAAAATTTATGATGTAGAAAACTTTCCTAATCCATTACGTGTACGTATTGCGCTTGCTGAAAAAAGGCGACTGATAAAGTAGAGTTTGTTGCTGTCGATTTATAAATGGTGAGCACCGTACTGAGGCTTTTTTAGCTAAAAACCCCTTAGCAGGCGTACCTGTTTTAGAGCTAGATGATGGAACGTTTATAGCAGAATGCACCGCGATTACTGAATATATTGATACCGCTTTTGCTGGCCCTTCATTAACAGGTGTTGAGGCAAAAGAACGCGCGGTGATTAATATGATGCAAAAGCGTGCGGAGTCAATGGTACTTGATGCTGTAGCCACTTACTTTCATCATGCTTAGGCCCAGCGCTTGAAACCTATCAAAATGTTGCTTGGGGAGAAAAGCAAGGTGAAAAAGCGCGCCAAGGCTTTGTTTATTTTAATAGCGTATTAGCTAACTCTGCTTATGTTGCTGGTGAGAATTCAGTGTTGCAGATATTACTTTGTACGCCGGTCTGGTGTTTGCAGGCTTTGCAAAAATAGCTATTCCTAGTGAGCTATCACATTTAATAGCATGGCAAGAAAAGGTCGCTCAGCGTCCAAGTATTGCTGTTTAGATATGGAGTCAAATATGAAAATTGCAGCTGATTTTAGCGAACGTGTTGTTGTACATAGCGAATCGTTAGAATGGATAGCCTCACCGATGGCGGGTGTTGATAGGCGTCCACTTGATAGAGTGGGCAATGAGGTTGCACGCGCAACCAGCATTGTACGTTATGCGCCAAACAGCCATTTTTCTGCCCATACACATACCGGCGGTGAAGAATTTATTGTGCTTGAAGGTGTTTTTCAAGATGAACATGGTGATTTCCCCAAGGGCTCTTATATTCGCAATCCGCCTGAGTCAAAACATACACCAAGCTCTGAAAACGGGTGCGTTATATTTGTGAAATTATGGCAGTTTCAGCCAGAGGATAGAGAGCATGTTCGCTTGCAAACTAATACCATGTGCAGTGTTCCTCACCCTGAGTTTAGTAATGTAAATGTAGTTTCTCTTTATAAAGATGCCTTTGAAGAGGTGAGTATTTTTGCATTTGCACCTAACAGTGAAATATCGTTAAACGCCTTAGGTGGGGGCGAGCTTTTAGTTCTTGAAGGCTCGCTTGAAGAGCAGGGCGATACATTAGTAAAGCACAGCTGGTTAAGAGTGCCGCCTAACAGCGAAATTAAAGCAACAGCAGGCAGTGAAGGAGCCAGAGTGTGGCTTAAAATCGGTCATTTAACAGATGTTGAAAACCAAATAGCACGGCTTAAAAATGCATAATTAAGCATTTAATTAAAATGGGCACAATAAAAGTGATGTGCCTGTTTTTTGAACTACTTCACTATTGGTTAATAAGCTATCA
Organism: Pseudoalteromonas sp. G5_S1_54_S4; assembly: GCF_054968565.1. Taxonomy (NCBI): domain Bacteria; kingdom Pseudomonadati; phylum Pseudomonadota; class Gammaproteobacteria; order Alteromonadales; family Pseudoalteromonadaceae; genus Pseudoalteromonas; species Pseudoalteromonas sp. G5_S1_54_S4. The sequence continues at coordinate 105,150 of NZ_JBQKUL010000002.1, forward strand.
TCTATACTTGATGCTCATATTATTGTGGAGTTCGGGTTATGGTAAATTTAACACACGGCTTATCTATTGGTATTGAGCGCTCTGGTTGCGAGTTTTTTTTAACCTTAAAAGCTATAGGTACACTCACTCACAAAGATTATGAGGTGATCACGCCGATGATTGACTCTGCGCTTGGCGAAGTTAAACATCCTATTGTTAATGTACTCATAGATGGTACTGAGCTTGATGGCTGGGAACTTAGAGCTGCATGGGATGATTTAAAACTTGGCTTAAAGCATAACAAAGAATTTAAAAAAATAGCCATATACGGCAACAAAGACTGGCAATCAACCATCGCTAAATTAGGCAGTTGGTTTGTATCAGGTGAAATTCAATACTTTGAGAACGCCACTGCGGCTTTAGAATGGTTAAAAAGTAATGATGAAGAAGCGGATGCTTAAATAAAGGCCATAATCGGCCTTTATTTTTAAAGTATTTATACCAATTCGCTTAATTAAGTGATCTATTTTGAGGCTGGAAAAACGTGTTGATAGCTAGGCAAAAAAATTGCTATTTAGTTGTTCTAAATGAGAATTTTTTAACGCAGATAGCGACACGTTTAGCCTCGTAAATGATTAAGTATTATTGCGGATTGGTATTATACCTCTTGAAGTGTAGGTAATGCGGGAAATGCCCCCTTGGCTAAGCAGGCTTTAGAGCCACAACGCAAACCAAAACTTAAAGCGTGTTTTATTAGGTGCTCATTATTAATTTTTTCGATGAGCGAGCTATTTTCATCGGTGTGATTTAAATAATATAACACGCCTGCAATAAACGCATCACCGGCACTGGTAGTATCCACAGCATTAATGATTGGCGCCGATTCATTTAATATAAACCCTTTATGGTAAACCGTTGCCGGTGCAGGGCCATCGGTTAAAAATACCAACTTTACACCTATATTTAAAATAGACTGTAAGTAATCATCAGGTGATTGCTGTGTTTGCTCAGCTAAAAAGTTCAGCTCATCACGCGATAGCTTAACAATGTCGCAATAGGCATAACACGCGTGTACATTGTGTTCAATGTCATTGCTATTTTGCCACAAGCTATAGCGTAAATTTACATCAAAGCTAACGAGTTTATGGTTGTTTTTAGCCAGCTTTAAAGCACACACGGTGGTATTTGCAATGGCTGGATTGGTTAACGTGTTGGAACAAAAGTGTAGGGTACTCAATTCATCCCATTTAATATGGCTTAAGTGATCACTCGTTAACAGTAAATCAGCCGTATTGTGGCGATAAAAATTAAAGCTGCGTTCACCGGTTTCATCTAAACTCACAATAACCACGGCCGTTTGAGAGTCTTTAATCGTAAATAAGTACTCTGTACTTACTTTATATTGCTCAAGCGATTTACTTAATTGTTTAGCAAAGTAGTCATCACCCATACCGCCACAAAAAGCAGCCTTGCCGCCTAACTTTGCATAACCTACCGCTACATTGGCAGGGGCACCTCCTGCAATGGGCAAATAAGCACTGTTTTGAGAATCTTGTGGCAGCATATCAATAAGTAGCTCGCCGAGGCTAAGTAATTTGGTCATAGTGTAAATCCTAAAAAACCCAGCAGAGCTAGGTCAAAATTCAAGGGAGAATTATTAAAACTAATTAAAGTTAGTGTAACAATCGCTGAAAAACATAGCTTCAGCGTTTGTTACACTAAAGATGGTTAGTTAAACGCGTATTTAAGCGTTATTGATGTTGTGCGGCCATTAATAGTACGGGCGCGAATAATGTTATTATCTGGAATTGAGCCTTCTTCAGCTTCTGTAATACCTACCGTATCGAATAAGTTATTTACATTAAGTGCAATATTAAGGTTTTCAGATAAATCGTAACTTACAAAGCCATTTACTTGAGTGTAGCCGTCAAATTTAAGGTCGTTATTGTCTTGAGCGTAAGCATCAGTAGTACCAATAAAGTTGACACCGGCAGCACCTTTATCAAAGCTATAACGAGCCATTAAAGAGTAGATTAAATCAGCTTGGCGGCGTGGCGTATTACCTACCACTTCAGGTGTAAGTGCATCCTTAGCAATTTCTGCATCAGTCCATGTTAAGTTACCACGAAAATCCCATGCATCGATGAAGTAAGTTGATTCAATTTCAATCCCTTTTGCTTCGTACTCACGGTCAAAAAAGGTTTGCGATGTTGCTTCAAAGTTTTGCTCTTCTGTTTCTGCATAAAACGCTGTTGCAAAAACTGAGAGTGAATCAAAACGTTTTTTAACCCCAAATTCATACTGGTTTACTTCATCAACGGCATCTTCATCAGCAACCGAACCGTCAGCGCGTACTTTACCAAATAAAAGTCGGTCAGCATTTGCGCGGCCACCTTTACTCAGTCTTGCAAATGTCGCAAGGCTTGAATCTATTTGGTAGTTAGCCCCAATTGAATAGGATGCATAATCCCAATCGTAATTTACTGGGCTAGCATTTGCGGTATCAATGCCTGCTACATTTTGTTCAGGAACTGAAATCACTCCATCGCGATTCATATCGACCGTTGAGGTAACGGCACCTGCATAGTTGCCGCGTGCTTCACCACTATCGTAACGAGCACTGGCATCGATACTTACATCACCCACTTTTGTTGAAAATGAAACGTACGGGGCGCGGGTATCGTATTCTGTATCGTAATCACGCTGACAACAGTTACCCCAAAAAGGCGTTCCGTATGCATATAAACCATTTTCAGAAAACGCTGTACCATCAGCAGCTGTTACATTTAGTAGCGCCGCATTATCGCCCTTAAGCTCCATTAGGTAAGAGTTCCATAACCATGACATAGCAATATTTTGCGTTGAAGCATAGTAACCAAACGTAACGCTTGTATCATCGCTTAGTGATTTAGTTAGTTTGAAGTCGTTCACAATAGAGTCAAAGTCGTTCATTGTGACGTCAAACGTATGAATACGCATGGCTAAATCGTCATTAAATGCAGCTCCGGTATTTGCATTACTAAGCGTTGCACCTGCGCCGCCAATACTTTGTGCAATAGCAGTCGCGCTGCCTACTTCAGCAGGAATAAGTGAATTAAAGTTACCGCTAACAGAGGATTTACGAAAACGGTTTTCAATACGCCAATCGTTATCTAAGTCAAATACAGCTTCAAAACCCACTGAGTCAACTTGCGGGTTCATGCCATCGCGAATATCGCCGCTACTAATTTGATTTTCGCCATTTAAACGCACTGTTTTAGTAAATAATGCTGAATGCGGGGTATCTGATTGTGCGTCAAACCCTGGGATTGAGTCACCATTTGCATACATTGGCATTGGTAAGTAACCCACGCTTTTGTCATCTAAATGTTTGTAATAAAGACGCACGTAACCGTTTTCAAAGTCTTTGGTAAGGTTGGCTTTAATTTGCCCACCTTTATTTGATGTGTAACCTGTTTCACGCGGGCCTTCACCTTGGCGCACAAAACCACCTACATGAAAACGTACGCTATCACTAAGGTAAGTGCCGTATTCAAAGTCTGTACGAATAGTGTCGTAATCAAGGCCCAGTGTTGTAGAAACACTGCCTGATTCGTTTTCACCATTTTTAGATATAAAGTTAATTATGCCGCCCGGTGCATTACTTGCTGCAGTCGAGGCCGAACCACCACGAATTGATTCGATAGTTTGTACGGTATTATCTAGGCGCATAAATATATCAGCGTTACCAAAAGCAATATCACCGTATTGCATAACGGGTAAACCGTCTTCTTGTAATTGTAAAAACTTAGCACCACCAGAGGCCACAGGTAAGCCGCGTACAGCAATGTTTGCGTTACCTTCACCGCCGGTTGATTCTGAGCGTACGCCCGGAATAATTCTAAACGCTTCAGCAGTTGAACGCGGTGTAGATACTTCAACTTGAGCAAGCGATAAACTGCTCACTGATGAGCTAGATGCCATAATGGTTGTACGACGTGGTACACCAGTTACAACGATAGTCTCAAGACCTTTGTTAGCTTGCGCTTGTGTGTTTTGCTCTTCTTGTTGTGCATAAACGCCTTGGCTTACAGCCAACGCTAAAGCACTCATTAAATATAAAGGTGTGTTGTGTGTTGTCATGTGAACGCCTCGTTTTGTGAGCCCCTCGTTTTGTGAGCCCGAAGGGGGTTGTTATCTTTACTTAATCGATTAAGTAAAAATAACAAATCTTTTACAATAAGCAAATTATTTTATTCTTTATTTGCTGTTTTTTTACTCATCTATTGATTTATATAGTGTTTTTTTAGCCCCCAATTTGTTGATTTACTCAGTTATTAGGTTGCTCTCTTGTAAAGCGCAGGCTGATGGGTCACGGAAATAGTTAAACAGCATCGCTAAAAATAAAATAATGGCAAAGCCGGTTGCAAGGTAAAAACCATAACGTACATGACCAAAGTAATCGCTGATCATACCCATAAATAAAGGCGCTAATGCGGCTGAAAGTGCAGTGAAAAATAATATAACCCCAGCAACTGCACCATGTTGTTGTACCGGGAAGCACGATATTCCTTTGGAGTTTAAGGTCGGGTAAACCATCGACATAAATAACCCTGAAAGCGGCAATAAACCAACAGCCCAATCAACGCCACCGACTAAAGTACCCACATAACACAATGCGATACCTAAACTTAAGTAAGCCATAACACCTTGCCAGCTATAGCGGTTTAATAACCACACAGCAATAAAACGCCCTGCGGCACGCAGTATAAAAAATATGGTGAGTGCATAGGTTGCCAAAAGGGGCCAAGAGCCTGTGTAGTCTTTTAACAGCGTCGGCATCCATACGTAAATGGCAACCTCGGTTGCAACATAAAGCGCAATGGCGAGCGAAAAGCCAAGCGCGTAGGGGTTTTTAATCATTTTCATGGTAGTAGCAAGTGAAGCGGGCTTTTCAGTGCTTTTAACAACGCTCGGATACTCTGCACGCCACGCTAAAAACGCTAAAATTAGGCACATAATACCGGCAATAATATATAAATAAGTCCAACTTACATTTTGTACCAGTAATACACCAACAAGTGCAGGTCCAACAATGGCACCAATACCAAAAAAGCCTTCCACTTTGTTCATGGTTTTAGTGTGCTCTGCGTTGCTATGAGAAATATCGCCTAATAACGCCAAAGCGCCGGTTTTAAATAAGCCAATAGCTAAACCAATACAGCAAAGCAAAAAAACAAAAAATATAAAGCTGCTACTAATGGCGAATAAAAAGCAACTCGCAGAAAATATTAATAACCCAAGCATAATCGTTTTTTTACGCCCGAGGCTATCGGCTAAAAAGCCTAAAAATAATCCGCTAAAGGCAATGAGTGCCATAGGCGCATAGTGGAATGCGCTGGCTTGGGTCATGCTTAAACCAAATTCAGTTATGAGCTCGGGAATGATCATGCCAACGGCATCGGAGGTCATGGCAAACATAAAAAACATCATATATGTGAGCCAGCGAATTTGTTGCAACGGATCGCTGCTTACGTGTGTGTGTGATTTTGTCATGTGCTTTTCCTCGTTAAATGCGTTCTTAACACTCAGTAAGTCAGTCAGTTACTGATTATAGTATTAATGTCGCCACGATATTTGTATGTAAAATTTATAAAAATAACTTGTAAATTCGTACGTGCTAGTTAAAGATATATCTTAATCGATTAAGTTTCAACATGGTAATCACACAATGATGAAGAATAAAGTTCAATTGATCACATACGCTGATCGAATTACTGGCCAAGATATAAATGCACTTACCACTCTTTTACATGGCCCATTAGAGGGCGTTTTTGGTGGTGTGCACTTATTGCCATTTTATAACCCAATTGATGGCAGCGATGCAGGCTTTGACCCGATTGATCATAGTGAAGTTGATTCTCGAATCGGTACTTGGGACGACATAAAGGCACTCGGTAAAGACCATGATTTAATGGCTGATCTAATAGTGAACCATGTGTCGGCGCAATCTTTTCAGTTTCAAGATGTACTGGCTAAAGGTAAAGCGTCAGCATTTTGGGATTTATTTTTAACCAAAGAAGACGTGTTTCCCAGTGGTATGAGCGAGGCTGAGCAGCAAGCTATTTACCGTCCACGCCCAGGCAGTTGTTTTACGCCAATGAAATGCGGTGATGGTCAAACATATGATTTTTGGACAACTTTTACCGACAATCAAATTGATATAAACGTAAAAGTAGAGGCGGGAATTGCGTATTTAAATAATGTACTTACTAAGTTCTCTGCTAACAACGTTAATATTATTCGTTTAGATGCAGCGGGTTATGCTATTAAGCAGGCGGGTACTAATTGTTTTATGCTAGATGAAACGTTTGGCTACTTAGATAACTTATCAAAGCAAGCCAACGATTTAGGCATGGAAACCATTGCAGAAATTCATAGCCATTATCAAACACAAGTAGATGTAGCTAAGCGCGTTAATATGGTTTATGACTTTGCGTTGCCACCACTAATTCTACATAGCTTGTTTAATAACAATGCGGATGCATTACTTAAATGGCTAAAAATATCGCCGCGTAACTGTTTAACGGTACTTGATACGCATGATGGCATAGGCATTATTGATGCAGGCCCAATGGGTGAAAAACCAGGCTTATTAAATGCAGAGCAAATTGATAACCTAGTAGAAACCATGCATGCAAATAGTAACAATCAAAGCCGCCAAGCAACAGGCGCGGCTGCCAGTAATGTCGATTTATATCAAGTAAACTGTACTTATTACAATGCATTAGGTGCTAATGATTTTGACTATTTACTGTCGCGCGCAATTCAATTTTTTGCGCCAGGTGTACCGCAAGTTTATTACGGCGGCTTATTTGCCTGTGAAAACGATATGGAACTGTTAGCAAAAACCAATGTTGGCCGTGATATAAATCGCCCATATTTGAACGCGGCTAAAATAGAGCAAGCCCTTAATAAACCGGTAGTAAAAGGGCTGATAGAGCTAATTAAAATGCGTAATGAACATCCCGCATTTGCAGGTGAATTTTCGGCTCAAGGCGGCGCAAGTGTTTGTTGTTTAATGTGGAAGCTTGAACAACAATCAATTTCATTGAGGATTGACTTTGCAAGCCGTACTGCACTTATTACGCAGGTTAATGGCACTCAAGAAAGCACTCTAAACTTACAAAGTTTATTGGCTTAAATAGCTTTATTTGTTGAAAACCAAAAGCCAAGCAGCCTCTGTTTGGCTTTTTTATTTGCTTTATTAGCAGTGCTTAGCTACTTGCACCAATATCGAGTGCGTAACCTACTTCATATTGTTTTTCTTCTTTAGAAATAAATAAGTTAGCAGCCATAACGCCCTTTTCTTGGCTATTTTGATGAATTGTAGTGAGGCGAGGTACAAAACGAGCGGCTTCTTCTATGCCATCAAACCCCACAATACGCAGCTCACTGCCTATTTTTATCCCTTGTTTTATGGCTTCTCGCATGGTGGCAAGGGCAATTAAATCGCTCATGCATATAATCACGTTAGGGCGAGGGGAGGCTGTTAATACCTCTTTTGCGGCAATATTTGCAAAGCGCTCACTGCTTTCAGGAATATTCCAAATGCGGTCGTCGGCAACCGTTATATTAGCCTCACTTAAGGCGCGTTGATAACCACGCAAACGTTGATGCGAAATAGATTGGCCAGTTTCAAATTCGTGATGTTCGTATACTCGGCACAATACATTTTCATCAAGTAATCTTAAGCCTAATATAGCCACTTTATCATCTTGATTATGTAAAACATGTTTGGCTATTTCATAACTGGCTTGCTCGTTATTAACATTAATTGAGGCGTTACGGGCAATGTCAAAATCAACCGTCACCACATGTTTGGAGACTGTTTTTAGTTGCTCTACTAGTGCTTTATTGCGCGGGCGACCATAACAAATAAAACCATCGACAAAATCAACAACGCTGTTGAGGTTGTCACTATTGCCTGAAAACAATAAAACATTAATATTGTTTTTTTCAAGTACCGAGGTTACTCCCCGCATAAAACTGCTCGCAACAGGGTCTGATACCATGTATTCCACGCTATCGGGAAGGACTAATGCAACAATATTAAAGGTGCCACTTCGCAAAGACTGCGCCGCTTTATTAGGGCCATAATACCCCAGCTCTTTGCACGCTTTAAGTATGGCTTCGCGGCGTTTAGCAGAGAGTTGATCAGGGCGATTAAACGCATTTGATACCGTAGCATTAGACACACCTAATTCTTTGGCAATACTCTTTAATGTCCAGCGGGTGGGTTTACTCATCGGTGACTCATTACTACTTACAACATTGCAAACAATCTAGCATATTAGGCTGTTTAATATAACAAAAACTGTTGTGTTAGGTTAGTGGCGACACGCTTTTGGTGCAATACCAAAAGTTTGCTTAAATAAACGGCTAAAATGACTGGCGCTATTAAAACCCAGGTCGTAGCACACCTTGCTTATAGCGTGGCCTTCTAATAAAAGCGTACGGGCCTTTTTAAGCCTAAGTTGTTGTTGCCAAAGCGCAGGGCTTGTACCAAAAGCAAGTTTAAACTGCTGATAAAACTTACTACGGCTCATACAGGTTATTTTGCAAAGGGTGTTTATGTCGAGGTTTTCGTTTAAATGCTCTTCAATATAATGCAGTGCATCACTCACGTTACTTTTTAGGCGCAGCTTGTCACAGTTGGCCAGCAATAAATCACGGCTTTGCTGTTGTAATAAACGGGTGATCAATTCGTTTAACGATAAATCAATTAAGTAGTGTCGCTCAGCGCCCTGCTCACTAAATAAATGCACCATGCGCTCTAATAACTGCTGAGTTTGCGTATTATGTTGGGTATGCACTAAATTAGGGGTGTATTCAAACAAGGTATCACTAGCAAAGCTTTGCTGCATATTAAGCGCATTAGCCACATTGGTTATTTTATCGGTGCTTATTTCAATGGCTAAACAGGTGGTGGGTGCGTTTAAGGATGCATGCGGAAAATCAATTAGTACGCCTTGCTCGGGTGCTAATACAAACGATTCATGTGGTAAAAACGCTTTGTGGTATTGACTGCTCTCAACATGCATTATTTTTTTACCACTGAGCATGGCACAAAACAGTAATTCGTTTGAGTGCAACGCCACTTTTTGCGCACTTTTATAGGTATCGTAAATACTTAGCTCAGAGTTATCGGCAGCAAAGGTCACTTTGTTTTCAATCAGTACATCAAGTTGTTGGCGTTTTTTATTTAACTGAGATGTGTGCATGTTCAGCCTTTTTTAATCGTTATAGAGCGTTTTTAATGTGGACTCACAGACAACTTTTTTGGACAGCTAAGCAAGTTTTTAAGCGCTTAATGGTCTAATGTCAATCAATACCGATTAAATATAAAGCAAGTTGCTACATTACTCTAACAAATTTCGGCTTAGACTTTTAGCTAACAACAAGAGAACACACATATGATTTATGCAAACCCAGGTTCAGCAGACGCACTCGTCACATTTAAACAGCAGTATGGTAATTACATTGGCGGCGAGTGGGTTGCCCCTGTCAACGGCCAGTACTTTGATAATATAAGCCCAGTTAATGGCAAGGTATTTTGTAAAGTACCGCGCTCAGATAAAGACGATATAAACCTTGCACTCGACAAAGCCCATGCAGTAAAAACCCAGTGGGGCACTACCTCAGTCGCCGAGCGCAGCAATATACTATTAAAAATTGCCGACCGTATTGAACAAAACTTGGAGCTACTTGCAGTGGCCGAAACATGGGATAATGGCAAAGCGATTCGCGAAACCCTCGCCGCTGATATTCCACTGGCCGCCGATCACTTTCGTTACTTTGCAGGCTGCCTTCGTGCTCAAGAGGGCAGTATTGGCGAGATAGACGAAACCACGGTAGCGTATCATTTTCATGAGCCTCTAGGCGTTGTAGGGCAAATTATTCCGTGGAACTTCCCATTATTAATGGCCGCTTGGAAACTTGCGCCTGCGCTTGCAGCAGGTAACTGTGTAATATTAAAACCCGCAGAGCAAACACCCGCCTCAATCTTAGTGTTGATGGAAATTATTGGCGATTTACTGCCAGGGGGTGTTTTAAATGTGGTAAACGGCTTTGGTAAAGAAGCAGGTGAAGCACTGGCAACCAGTACACGCATTGCTAAAATTGCCTTTACAGGCTCAACTCCTGTGGGCTCACATATTTTAAAATGTGCAGCCGAGAATATTATTCCATCAACGGTAGAGCTTGGGGGGAAATCACCTAATATTTTCTTTAGCGATGTTATGGAAAAAGACGACTCATACCTAGATAAAGCGATTGAAGGCGCCATTCTTGCTTACTTTAACCAAGGTGAAGTATGTACCTGTCCATCACGCTTGTTCATTCAAGAAGATATTTATGAGCAATTTATAGAACGTATTTTAAAACGTACTAAACAAATTAAACGTGGCAACCCGCTTGATAGTGAAACCATGGTAGGCGCACAAGCCTCTAAAGCGCAGTTTGATAAAATTTTAAGCTACATTGAAATTGGTAAAGAAGAAGGTGCTGAAGTATTAACTGGCGGCCATGTTGAGCAATTAAGCGACGAGCTAAACGGCGGGTATTACATTCAACCCACACTGCTAAAAGGGCGTAATGACATGCGTGTTTTCCAAGAAGAAATTTTTGGCCCCGTTATTTCAATGTCGACCTTTAAAGACGAAGCCGAAGCACTTGAGCTGGCTAACAGCTCAGAATTTGGTTTAGGCGCAGGGGTATGGAGTCGTAATATGAACCGCGCTTATCACTTTGGTCGCAAAATAGAAGCAGGCCGCGTATGGACCAATTGTTACCATATGTACCCAGCGCACGCTGCGTTTGGCGGTTATAAAAAGTCTGGTATAGGCCGCGAAACTCACAAACTCGCGCTTGATCATTACCAACAAACCAAAAACTTGCTAGTAAGCTACAGCGAAGATCCGCTCGGCTTCTTTTAATAACGCGTTTTAGTTTAAACAAACAACCTATAAGTAATGAAAGCGCTGCATTATTGCAGCGCTTTGTTTTTTAAAACTAATACCGATAGCATTTGATTAGTGGTTAATTATAATGATAAAGAAATGATTTATTAATGAGGCGCTGGGTTGAAAAAGTAGATTAAAGGTTCTAGCTCAGGGCTGTTATGACTAGGTTTCAGGCTGTTTGTACAAGCTCACAGCTCGTCACTCGAAGCCGGCTCATTTTCTCCTCTGCGTTCAAAAAGGCTTTAATGAATTAATCACAAAAAGGATTATGGTGATGTTTGAAACGATTGCGATTTATTCAGGGTTAATAGCCACATTATGGATATTCATTGGTGTTTATGTAGCAAGTCGGTTTTATGAAGGTTACAGTCATTCTAAACAATTTTGTAGTGAATTAGGTGCAACGGGAAGCCCAACTGAAAAACTGTCACCGCTAATTAATAATTATCCTTTAGGTTTTCTATTTTGCTTTTTTGGCTGGTATTTGGCGCAATTGGCTAATGTTTCTATATTGGTTAATATTGTTGGTTGGTTAGTTATAGTGCATGGTATTGGTACCTGGGTTGCGGGTTATTTTCCTATGGATGCTGACCCATTTACTAAACATCCAACTTTTAGCTGCAAGGTTCACTCTTGGGCTGGTTTCATTATGTTGCTTTCGCTGGTTTTAGCACCAATATTAATAGCGATCAGTCCAACCACAGAAATTACTCCTTTATACTTTCGTGTTTTTTCAATTATTTCTGTTATCGCTACTGTTTATTATCTGTTTGCTATGGCTAAAGCGGTTAAGCTTCAAAGTAATCCAGGTACCTATCAACGTATCTCTTATGGTATCCAATTAAGTTGGTTAAGTGTTTTTTCAATAGTGTTAATGTAATTTTAAACTAATTTAAATCGTCTTCAATAATTTAGAGACTTAACTCACTAACGACTATGATTTATTTCAGCTTATTATTTGGCGCCACAACTCAAGGAAGGCTCATGAATATAAACCACGCTAAATTCCGTTTTATTTTACTAAAAGGTGTTCTAGGCTGGGGAATTCCTACAGCTATTTTATTTCAATTAATTATGTACTTTACAGGTGAGCAAGATTTTTTTGATGGAATCATTTCATCTTTAATAATATTTCCTTTAGTAGGCATATTATTTGGATACTTTTTGTGGCATTCGAAATATAAAAAAGAGCGAAATAACTGAGATAACAACCTTAATCACTTGGTTTGTTGAAATTTTTTAGCTTTGATAACAAGAAGGTTTGAGTGAAAATTTGTGAAACCCAAAGGTTGGTTATCCGGCCATTCTCAATTGATGATGTGCCGGCATTAAGTGAAATTCTTAGTGACGATGAAGTGATGAAATATTCAATTCGTGGTGTATGCGATGAAGCCGCAACTCGTGATTTTATAAAGTGGTGTTTACAATGCTACGATTCATATGGTTTGGGCTCATGGGCATTAATAGATAAACATAGCGATTTGCTCATTGGGTTTTGTGGCGTTTCTCCACAAAGTTTCGCGGGTAACGAAGAGCCTAATTTAGGGTATCGATTAGCGGTCGATTTTTGGAATAAAGGATTAGCCTGCGAAGCGGCTAAAGGTGTTTTAAAGTATGTGTTTACTCAAACTACTCATCAATCCGTCGTTGTTATTATTGAACCTGAGCATATTGCGTCATTAAAAGTAGCAAAGAAAATTGGCTTTACAGACTACAGTACTCATGAATTTCATGGTCGTACCGTACAGTTATATCGATTAACTAAGTCGCAGTGGAGTAACTCACTTGTTTAAATAATACTATGTAGGTAGTAAGCTGAAAGAATAGTTAGTGTTGATTTGTTAAATATCAGTTTTTAAAAAGAAAATTTTTAATGGATATAGATTCTCATATAGTTCAACTTGAAAAAAACAACCGAAAGTTATTTAGTGCATCTCATTATTTGGGACTTACGATAGCGATGGCTGCTATTGTTTTGTTGTTAATGTTTTATTTCAGCCCATTGATAGGGCTTGCTTGTTCAGGTTTTGCTGCTTTCTTTTTGAACTTTTTCTATTCACAGTATAGCTTTAGAAAACTCAATGCCCGCATAACACTACTGCAAACCAAAATTGAACAAACATCTAAGTAAGCTGTTGCTCTAAATTAAAGCCAGTTCATTTTAAATCTTACTCGTTGTTAGCTGCTTTTAATGTTGCTAAGTTAATGCTGTAAAAATAATTTGCTGATAGTTATTTGATTTAAGGTATTTTTAGTTCCACCAAATGAGTTTACAGTAATTATATAACCTAATTTAAAATGGATTTTCATGAACATAAAAACAAAAATAGTTAGCCGTACTTTATTGAGTGCTTTATTAATTACGCCTACCTTGAGCATGGCAGAATTAGCAGTTACTCCTCAAACACCAGAGCAATGGCGCAGTGTTACTGATCGTGATATTGAAGCTGCTTACAGTATTTCGGCAAAAAACCACCCCGGTATGTTTGATGTTAACAACCCAGTCTTTCCTGAGCTATTAAAGCAAGCAAAAGCAGAAGCACTTGCACTGTCGGCTAAAGCGAGCGGGCCGCAGGTTCATGTTGCGGCAATTGCGCGTTTTAGTACTGTGCTACAAGATGGTCATGCAGGTGTGTTTTCAAGCGTTGAACGACCTGCTCGTCGTTGGCCTGGTTTTAGTGCCGTTTGGCGGGGTGATGCATTAAAAGTGTATTACAGTGAAACAGATAATATAAATAAAGGTGATGTGATAAGTGGATGCGATGGGCAAAGTACCGAGACGTTAATGCGACAAAGAGTGTTTAAATTTCATGGACAGGTTACACAACCTGGGCATTGGTGGCTGCAAGGTTGGCGGTTACTAATTGATGAGGGCAACCCATTTTTAACACCTCTAAAAGAATGTCAATTTATTAAAGCTAATGGGCAAGCTTACAGTAAAACCCTTGATTGGTCTGTTCGGCCAAAGAGTGTAAGTAAGCATTTAACACATTCCTATAATGGGGATGAGCTTACAACCGATTTAACTTGGCCTGCGCAAAACATAGCGTGGATTGCTATGCCCAGTTTTGCAAATAACGATAAGCAAACTCATGATTACAATAACCTGTATAAAAAAGTGACTGATCAACGTACTAAGTTACTCAGTGCAAAAACGGTGGTTTTAGATCTTCGCCACAACCAAGGTGGCTCGTCGTATTGGAGCTTAAAGCTTGCAAAAGCGCTGTGGGGCGAGCAAGTTGTTGAACAAAAAATGGACAGCTACTCACAAAATAGCCGAGTTTGGTGGAGAGCGTCAAAAGATAATACTAACCATGTTAAATCATTAATTGAAGTGTTGAAAGATCAACCTAAAGCACAAAAAGAATTTAAAGAAATAGCTGCAGGTATGGCGCAGTCACTTGAAAACAATAAGCTATTTTACATCGAAGAGCCGCAAAGTAAATCAAACCAAAGCGAAAGTACGGTACCAGTAAGTGACTTTAAAACACAGGTTTTTGTTATTGTGCCGCCACAGTGTGCAAGTGCGTGTCTTGATGCCATTGATGTATTTAAGCAGTTTTCAAACACTCAGTTATTTGGCGCGCCAAGCAGTGCTGACTCACTGTATATGGATGTTCGATTAGCTGAGTTACCCTCAGGTTTAGGTAAAGTGATAGTGCCTAATAAAGTGTATGTGAATAGAGCAAGAGGAAAGGGCGATTATTATAAACCCGATATTGCCTATAACGATATTGATTGGACAACCGATAAGCTATTAGAAAAAATTAAACAGTTATAAAAAAAGCCGCTCAATGAGCGGCTTTGACTTTTCAACTATAAGGGGTAATCAAAAACTGTATTTGGGCAATGTATTAATTGCCCATAGAGTATCTAACGCCAAAGGCATAACGAGGGCCGTATTGAGCCGCGCTTAAGAACTGACTTTCGAAGCGACTGAATGAACGCTCGGTTTCGTTGGTTAAGTTCACACCTTCAAAGAATACCGTTGTGCTTTCGTTAACTTCGTAGTTCACACTAATATCCCACTGTAAGTACTCTTCTGCGTATTGTGGAGGAGCCGTAGCACCTGAGTCAGGTAAACCTTGCGCAATTAAGTACTCATCACGCCATGCACCGGTAATTTTCACCGATAAGCCATCTTTTTCGTAAAAGCCTTGTATGTTTGCAGAATCACTTAAACCAGCTAATACTGCTTGAGAGGCAAGGTAGTAGTTATCGTACTCTACATCACCATCAACAACGGTGGCATTAAAGCCTGCCCCAAAGCCTGAGTCGCCAAACAAGTGCTGAACAGCAAATTCAAAACCGTTTACTTTACGTGAACCAACGTTTTCAGGTGAATTGATGGTCCATTCAATCAGCGGATCAGTCGCTGGATCTGGTAATATACGGTTGTTTTCACCAATGCCTACGCCATTAGCTACAATTTCATTGTAAATTGCAGTGTCAGTTGCTTGCTCTCCACGACCTTCAATGGCGGCTACTGCATTGTTCCAACGCTCACCTAAATACACATCATGTAAACCTTCAAAGGTAGTTTTTACCTGGGTGTTATCAATCCAATTATCTACGTCTTTCCAAAATAGACCGACAGCAGCGTAACTGCCTTCGCTGTAATAATACTCAAGGCTTAAATCTAGATTAGTTGATTTAAATGGCTCTAAGTTTGGATTACCACGGCTACCACTTCTTGAATTTAATTTAGGTGATGGTGTTAAAGCTAAGTTACCTAACATATCGCCAAGAGTTGGTCTGGTGATTGTTTGTCCCCATGATGCGCGGGTTACTAAGTCATCCGTAAGATCGACTTTAATATCAATCATAGGAAGTAGTAAGTCGTATTGTCCTTCATAGTCTACTTCAACTAATTCGCCACCAGCGGCAAATTGAGTTAACCACTCTGAACCGCCTGCCCAGTAAACTTGTTCCGCTACACGACTTTTTGCTGGGCTGACAATATCAGTTTCTTCATAACGAAGACCTAAGTTTACAAATACGTCGTAGTCGCTAACGTTAAATACCCAGTTGCTAGAAAGGTAAACACTAATGGTTTCTTCTTCTACTTCGTTAGTTGGGAAGTTATCAAAGCTACCAATTCGGTAATAATCACTACCAATTACGTCTTCGGTCAAATAAGCACTTTGACGAGCAAATGCTTCATCAAGGTCATAAGTGTAAGCATAACCTGGCGCTACGCCGTTAGGACCAAATGAAAATTCATCAAGGAATCCGCTTAAATCAACCCTTTCGAACATCGCATCTGGGAAAATTTCAGCGAATGTACCGTTGTTAAAGCCAGGTGCATTGGCGTTATTAGAGCCGCCCCAACCACTGAGTGTTTGTTTAGTGTAAGCCGCACCAAATTTAACGGTTTCAAGACCAATATCTGTATAAGTAAATAATTTACCGTCTAATTGTACTTGAGAAACTTTTGACTCACCTGGTGTTCTGGTAAAAATACTGAAGTTAGAACCAATTTGATTTGGACTTACTTCTTGTGTGCCGTTGTTCCAATTAATATTAAAACCCGGTACATCGCCTTCGCGGAAAAAGTATTCTTTAGTAGATAGCTCTGCTGAGCCCAAAATAATACGGGCATTAGAGTTTAAGCCAGGATCTTTGCCATTATCTGTTGTGGTTTTTGAAGTATGGGCATCAAAGTTAAAACTAAGGTTTTCTGTTGCTAACCATTCAACATTAATACCGGTTGCTTTTGAGTCTACCTCGGCAGTTTCACGAAATGCCGTGAATGAGGCATCATCACCGGCTGAGTTATAGTAAATAGCGGTGCCATTTTCATCTAGCTCATAGGCATTACCATTACCACCAAACGACCCATTCCAAATACCCCACGATAACGAGTTATTACCTGTTGTTGCATTTGAGATTGTGTGATCTAGTGTAAACGTTAAGTTATCTGTTGGTGCAAACTGAAAAGTGGCTTGCGCGTTTAAACGTTCACGCTGAATGTCGTCTTTTGCAAAGCTGACTTCTTGTGGGAAGAAAGCGGCAGATACAAATTCACCACTCTCCCCAGCGTTAGGGTCGAAAAACTGCTTCGCTGGATTGCCATCAGCATCCATTGGGCGGTTATCAATTATGTTTTCAGGATCAACCGATAGGTTAGGGTTGACTAACCAAGAGCGCACATTGGCTGCTTGGCGCTGAAAATCACGACGGTGGTAAGAAAAGTTAGCTGAAAAACCAAACATTTCGTCAGCAAACGTGTTGCTGTAAATACCTGCTACTTCAGGAGTAACCTCATCACCTTCTTCTACCGATGTATCGTGAATACCTTTAGCCATTAATGAAAATCGTTGACCCGGCTTCTGTAGAGGTTTAGCGGTAACAATATTTACAGTTGCACCAAGGCCACCTGTTGGTGTATCTGCACGCGCTGTTTTCATAACTTCAAGTGAGCTTACACCCTCCGATGATAAGTTCTCAAAGTTAAATGAGCGTGTAAAGCCTGTGCCCGCCATTTGACGGCCGTTAAGTGTTACAAGGTTAAATGATGGGCCAAAACCACGTACGGTAATTTGGCTACCTTCACCGTTTGAGCGACTTACTGATACACCCGTAATACGTTGTAGCGATTCAGCTAAGTTAGTATCTGGAAATTTACCCATTTCTTCAGCAGAAATGGCATCGACCACGCCTGATGCGTCACGTTTTACATCCATCGAACGGATTAATGAACCACGAATACCTTTTACTTCAATAACTTCTAGTTCAGGTTCGGCAGTATTTTCTTGCGCAGCGTAAGCGAAGTTAAATGTGCTTGCAGCGATGATAAGTGACACAGAAGCCGCTAGTGGGCTTTTTTTAAACTTATTTGTGTTCATAATTGCTCTGCTTTTACTTAATTTATTACGGTAAGTAGGTACTTGTAATTTAGTACCTACCACTGAATTAGGGTTTATGGGTTAGCGATAACCACATTGTCGATACGATAAACTGCACCGTCACCTGTTCCCCACGCTGGGAACATCATCAGTACATTGATATCGCTAATGTCTAAACCTGCATCAAATAATGATTGCAACGTAAACGTGTATGTTTGCCACTGTCCAATAACAGGTACTTCACCTTCAACGCTTTGTTCAAGAGGAAGCTCTACCGCCGTTGCTGCACCTGTTGACTCAATTTTAAATGTCCACACTGAGTCAGGATCATTTGGTGGTGTCACCATTTTCATTTCAAATTGCACAACACCATTTGCTAATATTGCTGATGCATCAAAAGAAACACCTTCGTCAGCTAAAAAGCCCATTACTGTTGGTGTAGCACCAATAACAAACTCAGCCACTGTGCCGTGTTCAGCATCGTCAGTTTCTTCAGTCGGTGTAGAGCCACCACAACAGTCCCAAATACTCCACATATCTGCGGCTGTATCTTGGAAAATAGTGATTTCATCGCCTGCTGATGCACTCGGATCGTACATTTTAGCGTTATCAACACGGTAAACCGCACCTTCACCTGTGCCCCATGCTGGGAATATCATCACTACATCAATGGCACTTACATCTAAACCGGCGCCCGCTAAGTCAGCGAATGTAAAAGTGTAAGTTTTCCACTCACCAGCAACGGGTGCATCGCCAGCATCGGTTAATGGAAGCTCTACCGCTGTATCGCCTTCATTAGATTCAATCTTCATTGTCCAAATAGCTGCTGGATCATTTGGATTTGACATTACTTTTACATCAAACTGTAGTACACCATTTTCTAAAATACTTGTTGCATCAAATGGTTTACCACTACCACCGGCTGAGGTGCGAGTGTTGAAACCCATTACAGTGGGGGCAACGCCAATGCTAAACTCTGCTGTTAAACCGTGTTCTTCATCGTCCATTGCTTCAATTGGTGTTGAACCGCCACAACAATCCCACATTGGCCAATCTAAGTTTTGTCCGTCTGTGAATAGGTCTACAGATGGTGATTCACCAACATCGCCTTCAATAGCCACATTGGTAATTAAGTACTCAGCGCCTTCACCTGTTTGCCATGTAGGAAATACCATTAATACATCAATGGCACTTAAATCTAAGCCTCTTTCTTGTAGTAAAGAAAGTGGGAATGTATAGGTTTGCCATTGGCCAGTAACAGGGGTTACACCTTCATTACTATCGCTAAGGGCTACATCGCCGGTATTAGGACCACCATCACCCGCTTCAGCTTTTAATAACCAAGTAGTTGAAGATGTTGGCGGGGTTACTACTTTCATATCAAAGGTGAGTCGACCATTTAAATCAAGTAGAGGTGATGCATCAAATGGAGATGAAGTGCCAGTAAAATCATCTGGGAAGTGACCACCGCGGGTAGAAAACCCAAGCACAGTCCCGTTATTATCGTTAATGTTAAACTTAATTACCTCGCCTTTGTCAGCATCGGTAATGGTTTCTGGTGTGGTTCCACCGCAACAATCCCATGCGATCCAGTTGGCATTTAAGCTGCCATCAAAAATATCAAGATTCTTTGCAACACCATCACTTGGCGGGGTAGGTACAGGGGCTTTACCTTCAACAAGTGCATCTTCTAAGTTGTCGTAACCTGGGCGGACTGTTTCACAGCCTTTACCTGTGGTTGGGTTAGAGGCACATTCGTAAACACGCACGTAATCAATCTCAAAGCTTTGACCTTCTGCAAATGCTGCAGCGTCAACGCCTAAGTTATTTACGTTTTCAGGCCAATCACCACCAACAGCATTGTTTAATATAAGATAAAAGTCTTTATCAAATGGGGCATTATCCCAATGCGTTGTTAGCTCGCCGCTACCTTGTTCAAAGTATTCAGCAAACCAGCCTTTGTGCTTTAAGCCAACGGGTTCGTCTTTTGAATTGTAACGAACTTCAGAGCGACGTTGAGTGGCGTATAAATAGCCATCTACGTACCAGCGAATTTCGCCTTCTTGCCATTCAATTGCGTAAGTATGAAAATCGTCTGCAGGATTCATCCCTTCAGGGAATGTATACGCTTTACCTGAACTTGAGTTATTTGGCCATTCACGGCCATAGTGAAGTGTGCCATGAATATTAGCTTCAACGGTGCCATCTTCAGCAACTGTTTTTAAATTTACCGCTTCTAAAATATCAATTTCGCCAGAGCGCGGCCAAGTACCATATTCTTCATCGGTTGGCATCATCCAAAAAGCTGGCCAGCTACCTTGACCCGAAGGCAGCTTTGCACGCATCTCAAAGCGGCCATAAGTAAAGTCTGCGTTGTAACGGGTGTTTAAACGGGCTGATGTGTATGTTTTTTCTGCGCCTTCTTCAGCAGGTAAGGCGACTATGTTTAGTACACCGTCTTTTATAAAGGCGTTTTCTTCACTGTCGGTGTAACATTGTTTTTCGTTGTTACCACCGCCAGCGCAGTTTAGTTCAAAGTTCCACTTGTTAGTATCAATACTAGTGCTGTCAAACTCATCGTTCCATACCATACGCCAGTCAGAGACTGGTTCAGTAGGGCTTACTTTTTCAATATCTGTAGTAGTGGTTGCTGCGTCACCACCACAACCCGCCAGAGATGCTAATGAAATAGCAGCCAAAAGGCGAGTAATGCGTGTTGTTTCAATGTTCATAACTGAACCCCGTTCAACTGATTATTGTCAGAATATAGTGTATTTGTTGATTCTTTCATTTTTGTAAGCGCTTACATTTTTGTGTGTGATAAATGTAAGCGCTTACAAATAATATGGAGGATTTTTAACTGGGTCAAGAATTTGTTTAAATAATTTACAATTTATTTACCTTTAACAGGGTGTTTTTGTTAACAGGAACGGTTAAACGCCCAAGTAATGTTATAAATAAAGGTTTAAAAGGTGTACATGGGCGTTTTCATTAGCCGTATTGCTATTTTTTAAATGGCATTATTAACAATTGCCACAAGGATGAATTTTGTTCGGGGTTTGGGTATTGGCTCAAACCAAGTGCAATACGTTTATCAGGCTGGCTTGCCTGTGATTTATAGCTGCCAAAAAGTCTATCCCACCAAGTTACACTAAACCCAAAGTTACTGTTTGTTTCTTCGGGGTTTTGGCTGTGATGTATGCGGTGCAGCGCTTGGGTAATAAGGATGAGGCGCAGTGGTTTTTCTATTGCGTTTGGCAAGCGAATATTTGCGTGGTTAAACAGTGCTAACCCATTGAGTGTTATTTCAAATATAAGTACTGCAATGGCGGGCACGCCAAGAGCAGTTATGGCGGCAAGCTTTATCAATATGCTAAGACCTATTTCAATAGGGTGAAAGCGCAGCCCAGTGCTTGTATCTACGTGCGCATCAGCATGGTGAACACGGTGTAAACGCCATAAAACTGGAATTTTATGAAATAACCTGTGTTGCCAATAAATCAGTATATCTAGCAACAGCAGGCTAAGTATAATTGCTACTGAAAGAGGCATAGTTAGTTGATTAAACAAACCGATACTATGTTCTTGGTTATAAAGCGCGGCGGCGGTTAACCCTAAAGGAACCGCTAACCGAGCAATCACTGAAGAGGTAAATACAAGACCAAAATTCGCAACCCAACGTTTAGTGGCTTTTATGGGCGATTGCCGTGCAGGGGTTTGCCACTCAAGCAGCATCATTATGACTAAAATACTTACAAAACATCCAAGCCGCCACCATAATTCGTTATCCATTGGTAGCCTCCGTTTTACTGATATTAGTTTCTTGTTGTTTTAATGTGTGATAACCGCCATAAATACGGGTGAAAATCGTTATGGCGCAAGCTGCAGCAAATAAGCTGGCCATTATGGCAAAGTGCTGCGGCCAAATACAAAAGGCAACAAATAAGGCAATGGTTTCTGTGCCTTCGGTTAAGCCATTTAAGTAGTAAAAACTTTTATATTTAAATTGTGGTTTGTCGAGTTTAAATTTTTCAGCGGCAATTGCAAAGGCCAAAAAGCTGGAACCGGTACCTATAAAAGTAGCCAGTAAAATAGCACCTGCAATGGTATTTTGTGCTGGATTAGCCAAAATAAAGCCCAGTGGAATCGCTGCGTAAAATAAAAAGTCGAGAGTAATATCTAAAAACCCACCCGCGCTAGAACTTTGATTAGCATAGCGGGCTAATGCGCCATCCAGTCCATCTAAAATTCTATTCAACGCAATGGCGATTAATGCGCCATACCACATTTCAAAGGCAAGTAAAGGCACGGCAAACATACCCACTAAAAAACCAAAAACAGTGAGTTGATTAGCTGTAATGCCGCTTTTATTAATGAGCATAACAACCGGTGTTAGTAGTGGCTTTATAATGGGGGTAACAAATTTATCTAACATACGTATTGCCTTGAATATGAGTCAGGTTTTAAGCATTAGTGCCTAAAGTAATCACTTTGCCAGCTGTTGCCTCCGCGTCACTGTGGTCGTGCGTAACCATAATGGTAGGCAATTTATGCTCGCGTATTTGACTAAACACCAGTTCGCGGGTATCAACACGCAATTGGGTGTCGAGTTTACTAAAAGGCTCGTCGAGTAAAATAGCTTTAGGTTCGCTGAGCAACATGCGTAGCAGTGCAACACGCGCTTGCTGTCCACCAGATAGGCTGTCGGGATGGCGGGCTGCCAACCCTGTTAAGCCAACTTGTTCTAGGGCGTGGTCTATTTTTTCAAGACGCTGCTTTTTATTGCCTTTGGGCATAGCAAAGGCAATATTTCCTGCCACTGTTAAATGCGAAAACAATAAAGCGTCTTGGTAGAGCACCCCAATATGGCGTAAATGCGGGGGTGTGTTATCTATATTTTGATCATTTAGCCATACTTTACCTTGTGCCCTAAAGTCTTTGGGCAAACAGCCTGTAAGCCAATTTAATAAGCTTGACTTGCCACTGCCCGATGGACCCATAATGGTGAGTATTTCGCCGCCATTTACTTGCTCGTTTAAGCTTAGTAACAGCTCGCCTTGACGATAAAGCTGACAATCTTTGATGTGTAATGATGACTGCATTAAATAGCCTTAATGGTTTTATAGTTAAGCGCGCGCTTTAAAAAAGTATTTAGGTAACACCCATGCCACACCAAAACCAATTAGCGGCAACGCCATTTGAAAAATGGCGTAAACTGCACTGGTGCGTCTGCTTGCGCCATTAGCAAGGGTTACGGCTTCGGTGGTAATGGTACTTATACGCCCGCCACTGGCTAAAAGTGTAGATAAATACTGGCCAAAACTAATCGCCAGTCCAAGCGCTATCGCGATTAAAATAGGGGCGAATAGTTGTGGCAATTTAACCTGTAAAAACACCTTACAGGGACTTGCCCCCAAGCTTGCGGCAACGCGCGCTAATCGAGGGTCTAAACGCCTGTAACTATCGGCAATAGATAAAAAAACATACGGTAAAACAAATAAAACGTGCACAAATATCACATTAAAAAAGGCATGCTGGCTATTGAGCAGTTGTTGTAACCACACAATACCAAATAAAAACGCAATACTGGGCACTAATAAAGGAAGATAAATAATTAACTGTGTCCATTTCGACATGGGTTTCGTGTTTAACTGCTCGGCTTCTAAGCACAGCAATACCATAGTGATAGCAAACAGCGTACTTATTCCCCCTATTATTAAGGTATTAAACAAGGGAGTATGTATTTGTGTAAATGCATGTTGAAAATGCAGAAATACCACGCTTGAGGGCACAGCATCAGGAAAACGCCAATAGCCCGCTATTGACCACATCACTAACCCAATTAGCGCAGCAACAATAAAAATTAAAATTAGACTCGTGAAAACATGAGTAAATGTGCAGATCAATTGATGTGCATACTGGCGACGGCCATTAATAAGTGATTGCTTAAAAACTAGAGCGATGATTTTTTCAAGCAATAGCCACGTTAAGAGTAGTCCAACAGTGACCGCTAATTGTAACAGGGCACCCGCCGAGGCTTTTATTCGCAGGTTTAAATCTACATCGTTAAACCAGTGCATTATAGCAACGGCTAAAGTGGGAGGGGTATTTGGGCCAAGAATGAGTGGCATTTCAACGCTGGCGCTGGCATAAGCAAGTACTGCAAAAATAGGTAAACGTAACAGTGGGTATAAACTGGGTAGCACCACTTTAAAAAACGCCACCATAGGGTAATAACCTAAATTAACCGCAATTTGATGCTGCTTGCGTAGCTTTTTGCCAAGTTCGAGTTGCGCCAAAACACCCAATGCAATCAGTAGTAAAAAAGGTAACTCTTTAAGCACAAGCCCAATAATAATGCTCCAGCCAAAAGCGTCGTAAGGTAACGCGCCTTCTGGCGCTAATTGCCAGCCAGTTAACCATGGAGAAACTAAACGAGTAAATAAACCCGATGGGGCAATTAAAAAACTCACTGCAATCGCCGCAGCGGCATGCGGAATAACCAATATTGGACTTAAAATATATTCAATGCGTTTAAGCCACGCACTATTAAAAAACGCGCCAAGCATAATAATCATAAGCATAAACGCGATCAAGGTACTAATAAGCCCTGTTCGTATGCTCAGCCCTACCATGTGTGTCAATCCAGGCGTTTGCCACAATGCGTTAAACCCTGCTAAGCCAATATTTGTTTCATTGAGTGCCGGCGCCCAACCAAAGGCAGGTAAAAGCACGCCGATTACCCCCCCTAAAACGGGTAAAGTAAGCAATGCGACCAAACAGTAAGGACTTATTTTGACCAAAAAGGTAAATAGGCTATTTGAAGCGGGTACTTTATTCATTGACTTACCCCATAGCGCGTTTGCCAACCTTGCATTATGGCATTAACCCAACTTGGGTGAGGCTCACTGAGTGTGCGTTTTATGCTATTAAAGGGCAGCGCACTTGGGTGCGGTTGTGTGGTTTTAAATAAGGCTTGTTGTTGGGTATTAAGCATTGATTGGATCAACACGGTTTTATCGCCCCAAATAGTGGGCTTTTGTTTATGAGCTTGCGCTTGAGGGCTTAATAAAAAATTAGCGACTAACTGTGCGCCTTGTGCATGGCTTGCATTATACGGTATTGCTACAAAATGGGTGTTACTTAAACTGCCATCATGCATAGCATAACTGCGGGTGCTGGTGGGTAAATCAAAGCGTTGTACTGCAGCGGGCACTTCTGGCGCTGAAAAGGTAAACCCGATACTAAGCTCAGTATCGTCAATTAAACGGCGCATTTGTGCGCCACTTTGCATAAAATGTTTGCCGCTGCGCCAAAGCGTAGGGTGTAATTTATTTAAAAATACCCACAAAGGGTTGAGCACCTCAGTGGTGTTTTTATCTGTAGCTGGCTGGTTTAGCTGTGCTTTTAATTCATCATCGCTGTTGTTATGTAGTACCACTAAAGCGTATTTTAAAAAGCTCATGCCTAAAAAATCAGGCGGCTTTGGGTAACTAAAACGCCCAGGGTTTTGCGCGCTCCAAGTTAATAACTGATGTAGGCTGGTGGGTAATTGATTCGTTGTGCTGCCATCTATTGCTAGGCTGTCGTAATAAAAAGTGAGCGACGCTTGCCCCCAAGGCGCTTCCATCCCGTTTGTAGGCAAACCAAAATCAAAGTTTACCGCGGGGTTATTATTAGGATCGGTTAATGCAAAATTTGGCAGCGTCTGGGCCCAGTCTTTAAGCAGCAAGTCATGCTTACTCATAGCGGCAAAGTTAGCGCCATTGATCCAAATTAAATCGACACTGCCTTGAGCGTGATTATTTGCTGATTTTTCTGCTAATACCCGGCTTACTGCTTCGCTGGTATCGCTTAATTTTACATGCACTAATTCAATATCATATTGCGCTTTGACCTGCTCAGCCACCCATTGAATGTAAGCATTTATTTGCGGATCGCCGCCCCACGCATAAAAATAAACGGGTTGGTTTTTACCTTGGCTTTGGATAGTTTGCCAGCGAGTATCAGAAAAAGAGGCTGCCATGGTTTTAAAGCTAGCAATTAAAACAATGCACAAAGCAATACTCAAAAAACAATATCGGCTGAGTATTTGTATTGGCTTAACGACGTGCATTTAAATCCCAGTTGTAATCTAAAAATTTAATTTTCATGTCATTATTTTGCAGCGCTTCTTGTTGAGCGGGTAGCAGTTTTAATGCATCAGCGTATTGTGCTAAAAACGGGTGAAATGTGTTTGCTCCTTTAAAGCCTTGTTCAAAATCACCGCCGTACCATTTAAAAATAGGTGATACATTTAAAGTATTGCCTGTTGCCATGTTGCGGGTGTTGTCTGACAAAAAACGAACAGTTTGCTGGTGTAATTGCTCTTCTAGTTTATCTGCCGAGTAGGCTTCTTCACGAAGTGCAGGGCAACCAATGCTGGCGCAGTTTACTGCAAAGTGAATACGCGGGTCGTTGTATTTACCACTACCACGAATTAACTCATGCTCTATATCATCAAGGCTGCGTGTTTTACCTAGCAGCGAAATAAACTCTTTACTCCACGGTGAACTAAAAAAGCTACCTAACTCTTTGATTGATTCAATATTAGGGTACTGCGTTAATATTAGTTCAACGGTAAAGGCATTATAGGCATTAATTAAAAACGCCAACTGTTTGTGTTTACCCCACGTGTTAAATTCACCTGGTGTGATGGCTGTTAACGTATTTAAATATGCTTTTAATTGGGTATGCTCGTGTTTAATTGCAGCGTAATCAACCTCAGTGCTGTGCCCATGATTAATAACGACAACATGTTTAGTTAATAGCGTGTTCCAACTATCGTGCAGGTTTTGTGCACTACTTTTAAACGCCGTGACCAGTAGTGCACTTAAAACTAAAAACTTCAATAACGTATACAAAGGCTTAACCTCGGCGCCATGCATGGTATTTTTCAAGCATGTTTAAAATAGTTTGTGGAGCATGGTTACGTTTCCATTCACCAGCGGCATATTTGTTGCCTTCTGCCCATGTTGGGTAGCTGTGAATTGTGCCTAGAATTTTATTAAGGCCAAGGCCGTGTTTCATGGCTAAAACAAATTCAGCAATTAAATCGCCTGCATGCCCAGAAACCACAGTAACTCCGAGTATTTTGTCTTTTCCTTTAGGAGTGATCACCTTAATAAAGCCATTATTGGCGCTCTCAGTAATGGCGCGGTCTAACTCTTCAAACTCAAAGCGGGTGATTTCATAGTCTATGCCTTTATCAATCGCTTCTTGCTCGTTTAGGCCTACGCGCGCGACTTCTGGATCAATGAACGTGGTCCATGGAATAACACGGTAATCTACTTTAAACTTTTTAAAGTGGCCAAATAAGCCATTAACCGCCGCGTACCACCCCTGATGAGCCGCAACGTGAGTAAACTGGTACGGGCCTACAATATCGCCTGCGGCAAAAATATTAGGGTAGAGTGTTTCTAGGTAGTCGTTAGTTACTATGGTGCGATTAGTTTCTATACCAAGCTCTTCAAGGCCATAGCCTTTGAGGTGTGCGCTTCGGCCAACGGCACACAGTAGCTCATCATATTCAATATCAATTTCGGTGTCGTTGTGTTTCACCACGAGGTACTTTTTACCCTCGCGTGCTTCACAGCGCAGCGCTTGGTGTGAGGTTAAAATATTAACGCCACTATCGGCCAATGATTGGTGTGCAAAAGCTGACACTTCAACATCTTCTTTGATCATAACGCGCTGAGTCATTTCAACTTGCGTCACACTTGAGCCTAAACGAGCAAAGCTTTGTGCAAGCTCACAACCAATCGGGCCCCCACCTAAAACAACCAGTTTTTTGGGCGCTTCGTCGAGCTCGGCAAATTTGCTCCATAAAGTATCGCTGGTAACGTAACCGGTTTCTTCAATACCTGGCAGTGGCGGTATAAACGGGCGTGCACCGGTGGCAATAACAAGTGTGCGAGCGGTAAGAGTTTGCGTGCTGCCATCGTTAAGTTTAATTTCCACTGTCCACGGGTCAATCAATTTTCCATAGCCTTTTAAAACCTCCACACCTAAATTTGTGTAGCGCTCTATGCTGTCGTGCGGGGCTATATCAGCAATGACTTGATGTACACGTGCCATTACTTTTTTAAAGGAAAACTGCGGTGTAGTGTTTTCAAGGCCATAGTTTTCGCCATGGCGCATTTGCTGTGCTATTTTTGCACTTTTAATAATCGCTTTACTAGGCACACAGCCAGTGTTTAAGCAGTCACCACCCATTTCGCCGGCTTCAATTAAGGTGACTTTGGCTTTTACTGCGGCGGCAATATAGCTGGTAACTAAGCCGCCTGCACCCGCGCCAATAACAATCATGTTACGGTCGAATTTTTTGGGCTTAGTGTAGTTTTTATAAACCCGTTGTTTTTTAAATACATTTAAAATCGCTTTCGCAATCAGTGGGAATACACCTAATAGAGCAAATGACAGAATTAAATCTAGTGACAAAATGCCCGATAAACGCTCAATTTGTGCAAGTTGAGTACCGGCATTCACAAATACAAAGGTGCCTGCCAACATACCAATTTGGCTCACCCAATAAAAAGTCCACGACTTAATAGCGGTTAAGCCCATTAATAGGTTAATTAAAAAGAACGGAAATACCGGTACTAAACGCAAAGTAAAAAGGTAAAAAGCGCCTTCTTTATCTACGCCTTTATCTATAGCAGCTAAACGCTCAGGAAACCGTTTTTTAATGGTGTCGCGTAATAAATAGCGTGACACTAAAAAGGCAAGGGTAGCACCAATCGTTGAGGCAAACGACGCCACCAGTAAGCCTTCTACTAAGCCAAATAATGCGCCTGCGGCCAATGTTAAAATAGCTGCGCCGGGTAAAGAGAGAGCCGTTACTACCACATAGAGTAAAAAGAACCCGCCAATAACTAACAACGGCGATTGCGCTTTGTATTGGTTAAACTGATCCATCGACCCTTTTAAGCCATCGAGTGTAAGTAACTGGTGCAAATTAAAATGAAAGAACATGCCAATACCGGCTGCTGCAATCAATAATAACAATAGTTTTTTAATCATATTATCTCTTGGGCTTAAAAGTTATGCGTTAGGGTAAGCTTGGCGTTTATTGGTAATTCAGGGAATGCTAATGTTGCGCCAAAATAGCCGCCTTCAAACACTGGACGCCAGTTATCTTGATTTGTGACGTTGTTCACATCTAATCGCAACTTAGTGCTAGGCGTAAACGCGTAGCTGGTATTGACGTTTAACGTGTATTGGTCACGAATTTTCACTGTTTGTAAAAAATCTAGCGGGTAACTCTTTGTATATAAAGCTGAAAAACCTGCCTGCCATTTCTCATTAATTGAATAACTACCATTAACGCTTAACGATTGCTCAGGAATACCTTGTACTTGGCTATTTGAAGGGGCAAACGCTGTATAACTTGGCGCGCCTATACCATTACCGGCAATAATATCTGGGCGTGAGTTATCAAACGCATCAGCAATTTGCGCCGAGTCTTGGCCAGTCGCAGAGTTATCGTAGCGTGCGTCAATATAGCTATAACCTGCACTTAACCAATATGGGTAAGCGTCGTAAAATACTTGGCCTTCAAAACCTGAGGTACGAATACCGGTATTGCTGCCATCGCGGTTGCGTAAACTACGGCGCTGGCTAAATAGGGCGCCATCAGCATACCAATCGCTGTTGGTAGGCGCATATTTTAAGCCAAATTCTACCAGCGTGTTTTCGGTTGCAAAGTTTTGCGCACTAATCGTGTTGTCACCACCTAAGGTGTTACCACCGGCCATACTATTTGAAGTCGCTTCGTTGTAACTTGCTGCGCCGTAACTTGTAAAATCAGTATTGAGCTTGTAATTAAAACTGATTTGGCCAGATTGCAGCGTGTCGTTAATGCTATCACTGGCTGCTGTTTGTCCTTGTGGCGCTATGGGATCGTGTGCTTCTACATCATAATAATCAAGGCGGTAACCCACACTGGTACGCAGTTTATTTGTCCACTGTGAGTCTTGTTGTATAGCAAAGCCAGTTTGCCAAGAACGCGAGTCGGTGGTGTCTGATAAGTTAAAATCACCACTGCCATCACCGTTTATATCGTATTGACCACCTGGAGATACAAATACACCGGGGCGCAGCTCAACTAAGCGTGCTTTTTGCGCATCGGTTAATGGAATACGACGGTTTGAAAGTGGACCCGTTAAATCAATTGGCGTGTCGGCCTCGGTGGTAAATTGGCTGTATCCAAGTACTTTGTTGTAGCGCACATCAAAGGCTAAGATAGTCTGCTGTTCATTATTCCATTGATACGTTAGTTCAGTGCGGTTTTGTGCGGTATCGGCACCATCTATAATTTCAACAAAACTGTTTTGAGCCACTTCATCACGTTTTAAGTGCTGAAAATAACTAATATTTTTAAGCGACGCTTTATCTGAAAGCTCGCGCTTATAAATACTGTGTAGTAGGTAAGTAGTGGCTTCGTTTTGGTTATCAGGGTCGGTAAGTACGGTGCTGCGATCAATGTTAACTAACCCTGTAGGAGATACAATTGAACCCGCTGCGGGTACTGTGCTGCCGTTTGCTTGAACGCCTTGGCCGGTAATGTAAAGACCATGGTCGATGAGTGCTTGAGTAGGGCGGTTAATACCGGCGTTGTCGGTAAACTCAACCTGATATAGCTCAAAGTTAATATCCCAGCTGCTTTTATCATCAGGCAATACTCGCAGTGCTGCAAAAAGACTGTCACTTTTAGTCCCTGAGTAATCGTAGTAGCTTCCATGATCAAGGTGTTCATAACTCACACGAAAACCAATTTTGTCTTTTACAATCGGTGCGGTGTAATCAAGCTGAGCGGTGTATTGATCCCAACGACCCGCAGAGAGCTTCGCTTTACCTTTGTGTTCTTCAGTGGAGGCTTGCTTAGAGTGTAAATTTACAAAACCACCATTGCGCTGGCTTGAACCAAACAATACTGGAGGAGCGCCTTTAACTACATCTATTTGTTCTACCGCGTTAAATGATAACGGCACACCAAAGCCGTTATTACCTGCTTGGCGACGAGTTCCATCTTGAAAAAGCTCACCTAATTGGCCACGAATAGTGGGTAAGCTTGGTGCACCAAAGCCACTGGCGGCATACGTATTAGGGCTCACAGCAAGTACATCTTGCAAGGTGGTAATGTTAAGTTGTTCTATTAGCTCTTTTGAAATAGGCGTGACTGAACGTGCTATATCTTGCAGTGCTAAATTATCGCCAAAGGGGCCATTTATGGTTGCATCTTTAACAGAAAGTCCTTGAGAATTTAAACTTTGGCCCGCTACTTCAATACGCTCTATGGCATTTTCTGTTACAGGCTTTGTTGTAGCAAAAGCAATAGCGGGTGTATTTAATAAAGCGGCTATAGATACGGCCAAGGATGAATATTTCAAACGTTTTCTCTCTGTAATTGTATGTTGATGGTTATAAAAGACCGAAAGGCTTAAAAATAACTTTCAGCAATTTAACAATATTGTTATTTATTAAAATATTAAAAATAGCTGCTTTGTTAATCGATTTATTAAACAAGCTTAACAGCTATTTACAATTATTATGAAATAAAAGGGAGTTTGTACGGTCTTTATTGCTTATTAGTTTATTTATATCTTTTTTAAGGAAATTTTATGACAGGTTCAATGAATACTGATGTACAAAATCGTTTGCAGTGGTCTTTATTATCGCTTCGGTGTGGGGTGTTTATAGTGATGTAAAGGGCCTGTTTATCTTTCGAGGTTTAATTTGCAGCTGTATGTTTGGCTTTTAGGCAAGGCAGAGCCTATGTAGTGTGGTTATTCCCCATAAATAGGCGATAACGCAGCATAAATGCCAAACAGACCCTGCTCGAAGGGTTCTGCCTAGGGGCGATTTACTCTTTGTTGCTCGGTTTTTACTTAGTCCACTAGGCTACAAACCTCGCGCCGCGATTAAATCGCCCCTAGCTTGAACAAATTTAAATCTGCAAAGGTCAACAGGCCCTAGTGGACGCTAGATAAATTTGTAAATCCGGGGCATAGCGCCCGTATTTTTGAACACTTTTATGGGATCAGTGGCTCTACCGATACTATTGCTTATATTTTAGGTGCACTGCAATTATTGCTAGTGATAGCATTTTTGGTCGGTATTAAAAAACGTATTACTTACGGTGCTATTTTTATAATGCATGGTTTATCTACGCTTTCTTCATATAATCAATATATTGATGGCTTTAATAATTTACTGTTTTTTGCGGCGTGGCCGATGTGGGCTGCGTGTTTTGCGCTTTATTTATTACGCGATCAAGACGTAAAATTTACGATTAAATAATAAAGGCAAAAAAAAATGGTTATAAGCGTTAGCCTATAACCAATAAAGTACACAGGGAGTGTAGGAAGTTCTGTTGTACACAGTAAACGGTTAGTTACCCATTTACTGTGTGTCATCAAAAGCGCTTATTGGCGCTTTTAATCAAATAAAGAGGACTGTAATAAATACTTGTTTTTATAAAAGCAAAGCTAATGCCAACTTTTAATGCATTGAAATATATAGCTATTTATTGTTTATAAGTAGAAGCTTTGCATAATGCAGGTAAATTTTTCTATATTGTAACGGTAAAGGTTACCGACTTTGCAATATAAAAAATGACAAGGCTTTTAAAACAGAGGGGAGTTTTAGTATCGCTGATTTAAAAATCAGCGGCTACTTCAAATTCTAAACGTTGATGAGAAATAGGGTGGGTGAAGGCTAAATACTCGGCATGTAAATGTAAGCGCTCTGCCTCTGCACCATAATGAGTATCGCCAACTATCGGGGTATTTAAACCTAATTGATGTGCGCAATGCACCCGTAGCTGATGTGTGCGCCCTGTTTTAGGGTATAACTGCAGTCGGGTGGTGTTGTTTTTGCGCTCCAGTACATGCCATGTTGTTAACGACGGTTTACCGGTTTTATAACACACCATTTGGCGTGGTTTATCATCAAAGTCGAGCACAAGAGGTAAGTTAATCACTCCGCTATTCTCAGTAATATTGCCCGCCACTAAAGCAACGTAACGCTTTTCAATTGTGCGTTCAATAAACTGTTTTTGCAGCGCTTTATGCGCGCGCTTATTAAGCGCAATAATTAACAGCCCTGAGGTCGACATATCTAACCGGTGCACAATAAGTGGGCCAGAAGCCGCGGGGAACTGAGTTTTAATACGCATGTACACTGAGTCATCAATATTAATCCCTGGCACCGATAAAAATTCAGCGGGTTTGTTTATTACCAGTAAATCATCGTCTTGATAAACAATAGTTAAGTTTTTTCCTTTTGCAGGGTTTGTTAGTAATGGGTTTTCTTCAACATTTAAGCCTTTTAGCATATGACCTAAAATGGGTTGGCATTTGCTATAACACGATGGGTAATAATGTAAGTGATGCCTAATTGCTGATTTAGGCGGTGCACCCCACCAAAATTCGGCCATAGCCACTGGTTTTAAATGGTGCTTATATGCATATTGTAATAATTTAGGGGCGGCGCAATCCCCCGCTCCCGAAGGTGGCGTGTGCTCAGGAAGTTTGGCAAAAATAGCATTCAGATCGGTCACTTCACCGTGTGCATTTAAAAATTGGTATTGAGCAAATAATTTCTTTTGTAGGTTTTTTGAGAGTGTTTTGCGGCGCTTTTTTAATCCGTTAATTTCACCCAGCATAGCTGCTTGGGTTTGCTCAAGCGCTGTAATTTGCGTTTGCCAGTCTTGCTTTAATGCCTGCAGTTGTTTTTTCTCAACAATACTCTGCCCAGCTAAGGTTGTTTTAAGTTGTTCAAAGTCATCGGCATTGAGTTGCTCTTGGCCAGTTTGGCGTTGCTCTTTTCGCTGTTTGCGGGTCACTTGCATGGCTTGTTGTTTGGCTACAAGTTGCTGTTCATAATTTTTACGTGCTGTAGCTAATTGCTGCTCAAGGGCTTGATAATCTTCACTGTTTTCTAATGCCGTAATTTGCGCATTAATGGCGTTAATGATTTGGCTTTGCTGACTAAATACAGCATCGTCTATGTGTTTAAGTGCCACATTAGGTGCAAAATTCAGTTGCTCATCTATGCCCGCTATTTGCCCCGAATACGCGCTAATAAACCCCAGTTGTTGCGCCTGATTTTGAACGACTAGCACACCAAACATTTTACCCGCATCAATATCATCCGTATCTAAAATAGCCTTATCTAGCTTTTTTAATTGCTGTTGTAATTGCTGTGCAGCGACAACGGCCAAAGGGTGCGGTTTATAATAAAATGGAAATGTAAACTGCTCAGGCAGAGCAAGGGAATCGACGTTTTCATCAAAAACGGTAAAGCAGCTAGCAGGGTTTGACATGGCAGTAAAATTAGCAGTTAACAAAATAATTTCCGAGAGTTTAACATAAGCTGTGCTATGTCACTAAGGATGCGTGCTCGCCAATTTAGACCTATAAAAAAGGCCAACATTTTTATGTTGGCCTTTTAAAATTAAACGCGTTTATAAGTGCTTATTTATTCGCGTCTTTAACTTCTTTTAACTTAGCAGCATGGTCAATTTCAAACGCAGGCATCTCTTTTTTGCCTTCCATTAAATAGTTGTCCATCCAGCGCATTAAACGCAAGCTGTAGTCGTATTGCGCTGCCACTTTACGGTTACCATGACCTTCACCTGGGTAGTAAACAAGACGTACATCCTTACCTTGCACTTTCATGTAGCGGTAAAGCTCCATAGATTGTGCAGGGTGAACGCGAGGATCGTCTTTACCGTGCATAATAAGCAGAGGTGTTTCAGATTGGCCTGCCCAGTAAATAGGGCTGCGCTCTAAGTACCACTGCCATTTATCCCATGGGTATGAACGCGCATGAACTAGGTTCATTTCGTTAGAAATATCAGTAGTACCAAATTTAGACAGTTGGTTGGTGACACCCACAAACATAACGCTTGCAGCAAAGTGTTTGGTTAGTTTTGTTGCGCCCCACGCCGATGCATAACCACCGTACGACCCCCCAGTGATACCAACACGTTTAGTGTCTACTAAACCCATATCAACAAGGTGATTTTTAAAATCAACTAAATCGTCAAACTCTTTACCTGCGTAATCGTTTTGGCCTAATTTTGAGTAATCTACTCCTTTTCCTGTAGAGCCTCGGTAGTTAGGATAAAACACCGCATAGCCACGTGCTGCACCCATTTGACCAGGGCGTGAGTAGTTAGTGACCCAGCCGTCTTTATCATGGCTTTCAGGGCCACCGTGTACCGACATAATCAGTGGGTAGCGTGTGCCTTTTTCATAATTTAATGGGTAAACAAGCACACCATCAAGCTCAACACCGTCGCGTGCTTTAAGGGTAATGGTTTCTTGCTTTGCAAAGCGTTTATCATTTAACCAGCTATTTGAATCGGTTAAACGTGTTGCTTTATTGCTGCGCACAATAAACACTTCGTTAGGGTGTTTTGCGGTATTACCACGAAGTGCGAGTGTTTTATCTGAATCTGAAACACTCAATTGTGAGGCAATAAATTCACCTTCTTTGACTAATTTTTTGTATTTATTAGAGCCCGTTTTAATGCTCGCTACAAAACTTTGCGTGCCTACATTGGCAATAAAGTTAAGTGTATTACGCTTATGCGACCATTCAAAATCAACAACGTGCCCCATAAAGTCAGGTAACCACTCAGTGATTTCAGCGGTTTTAGTGTCAGCAATAAATAAGCGGCCTGTTGCAGGGTCGTGCTTATCTTCTGCACCTAAAATAGCAATGTATTTACCATCATGCGACAGCTCTGCATCACCTAGCTTGCCTTCAGTTTTAAACGATAAGATTACTTTATTGCTAGCAATATCAAACAAATGCCACATAGATTTTGTGTATTTATCATCAATCAATGCGGTAGGTTGAGTTTTAACCAGTAGCTTTTCACCATTAGCAGCCCAGTTAACATCACTCACGTAATTATCAACGTTGAGTGCGGTGGGGGTAAGTGGTTTATCCGCTTTAGCTAAGTCAACAATAAAAAGCTGCTTGTTCTTTAAGCCCATTTCATATACTTCAGCTTTAAAGCCAAGTTTTTCAAGTTCTTTTTCTGACTTGTCTGCTGCAGGCATCGCTAAAATAGCCACCTGTTTGTTGTCTGGGCTTAATTTGTAGCTTGAAATTGATGTGTCTTTTAAAGCAAGAACAGGTTGTGCTTGGCCGCCATCAACAGGTATTTGGTAAAGCGAGGTAAATTTATCGTCTTTTAATTTCGCTAAAAAGTAAATTGTTTTACTGTCGTTTGACCATTCTATGCTTTTAATGTTAACCGAGCCGGTAATAAAAGGACGTTCAACGCCTTTATCATCCACAACATAAAGTTCACTGTAATTACTACCATTTTCATCAACGTAAAGCGTGCGAGGTAATGAACGGGTAAATGCAACACTGTCGCCATCGGGGCTAACGGTTGTTTGTATTACCGATTTTACTTTTGGAATGTCTTCAACAGTAATTGCTGATTGCGCAAATGCAAGTGAGCTTGAGAGCCCAATTGCTATCGCTAAGCTAGTTTTTAGCATTGTTATTTCCTTTGCTTTATTAGATTTCAGCCATTATAGCAAGGTGTTCTCAATATACTAAAAAATGCGATTAATCCTCAAAAGAGGAGGTTTAATGTTGTAGTTATGCAAAAGCGCGGCTTAAAACCGCGCATAAATCTATAGACTCTTTTTAGGAGGAAGCGCCACGTTTGCAAAAATAAGTCCGGCCACGAGCGACATGAAAATTAAAAACGTTTGCTGACCAATATGATCTGCATAAACAAAGTCTTGGCCTTCAATGAGTGAGTTTAAACCAATATACGTTTTGCTCCCAGGCACTAATACAATTAATCCCTGCATAGCTACAATTGAGGCCGGGGCATTAGCAACCCGGTTAAATAAATTACTAAACACACCAACAGAAAAGGCACCAATAAAGGTCCCTAACGTGTAATTTAAATCTAAATAAATAGCAGGCCCAATACTAGTGCCATAAGCTATAAAGCCTGAGGCAATAGACCACATTGCATGTTTAAGCTTTGTTCTAAAGATAACGATTAAGCTACTACACAAAAGTAAAATAGCGAGCCATGCAGTCCACTTTGGTAGCGGCTCAGGTTGTACGAAATCGGCTTGCCCAAAGACCGCAAAGCCAATAGCAAGACCAATAAAAGCCCCAAAATAAAGCTTAAACAGCAACATAAACGAGTCCATAACGCGTGCTGTGCCCGATACTAAGTGTCTGGC
Organism: Pseudoalteromonas sp. G5_S1_54_S4; assembly: GCF_054968565.1. Classification (NCBI taxonomy): domain Bacteria; kingdom Pseudomonadati; phylum Pseudomonadota; class Gammaproteobacteria; order Alteromonadales; family Pseudoalteromonadaceae; genus Pseudoalteromonas; species Pseudoalteromonas sp. G5_S1_54_S4. The sequence continues at coordinate 142,254 of NZ_JBQKUL010000002.1, forward strand.
TGCAAGTTCAGCAAGGCCAAGTGCAAGGGCTAAACCGGGTATAAACACAATAATGGCAGAGAGTACAATTAATCGAATGTTGATGTGTGCATCTAAATGAACGCTAATAGCACAAGCAAGAATAGCCGACACTATTGCTACTAATGGCTCAAGCATGTGAGCCACACGTTTCGAACGGGCCGACCACAATACAAATAAGTATACAATAAAGGTTAATAACCCAGACCACAGAACGTCATTCCAACTGGTGCCCATGAGCATGGCAAATGCGCCGCCAGAGGTAGCAAAAGCAACACCTGTCAGCACTCTGTTATAAGGGTTTGGGGCATCAAAAATGATATCAAGTTGCTGATCAACTTCTTGCAACGTGAGCTCGCCATTGAGCATTTTATTAACTAAATCGTCGGTATCGGCAAGTGAACCTAAATCGTGATCGCCTGGGTCAACGCGGGCAACATGGGTATATTCATCTTCATGGCCATCGGTCCAAATAACAAAGGTAACCGACGTGGGCGACATAACAAACGAAGATTTAAGATCTAAATAAGTCGCCACTTCCATTAAGTGGGCTTCTAAGCGATAGGCAGGGGTACCGTATTTATGGAGCATTTTGCCCAATTTAACGATAAATTTGCGTTTTTCAGTAAACGTTGCGGTTTTCAAATTTGTTTTGAACCAACTATTAAATAACTAAGCTAAAAATATAGGCAATAATGCTAAAATTGCCCAAGTTTATTTGCGGCGATTTTAAACACAAATCGCCGCCTGTCTAGTGATTTTTAAAGTTATTTTTTATTTTTTTCTGCTATCCATTGCGACATATATTGTGTACTGCGCATGGTATGGTGTTTGAGCATTTGACCCGTGAAATTTTTCATCCGGTGAGCATCTAAATTACTGCTTATTGAGTCGATTTTTTCAATTAAGTGAGCACTTAACTGCACTTTGTCATACAGAGTATTAAGTAGAAGGTTGCCAGCGGCTTGCGCTTCGCTAAATTTAGCCTCGTTGTTGTATAAAGAGACTGCGGCATCTGCAAAAGCTTGCGCATCTGCTGTTACCACACCTGGCCATGGTAAATGGTTATGCATACCTTCGCTACCTATTGGCGTGGTGACGCTTGGGGTTTGCATGATCATGGCCTCTAAAAGTTTACCTTTAATACCCGCCCCAAAACGCAAAGGAGCTAAGCAAATACGCGCACTTTGCATTACCTCATACGCATCATCGGCCCAACCTTTAATTAAAAAGCCGGTTTTAGGATTATTAAGCGCGGTGGCTTTTGGCGGTGGGTAGGAACCATAAATATGCAACTCTGCCTGCGGTAGTTGTTTGCGGATAAGCGGCCAAATTTTTTGTAAATAGAGTACCGCATCCCAGTTTGGAGCATGTCGGAAGTTGCCAATGGTCATAAAGTGTTGGCGTTGTTCATACGATTTAGTTTGCTCAGGTAAGGCACTTAAATCAACCATAAATGGTAAGTGATGTAACACGCTAGGCTCAACTTTAAACACTTCATTGAGTAGTTCCATCTCATAGCTTGAGATAATTAAGCTAAGATCGCAGCGTAAAATAGCGGCTATTTCACGTTTAGCTATGTCTGATAGTAAATCACTGTGGTTGAATTCACGCTCGCCTTTATGCGCCTCATGGCGTGCATTACGCAGGCATTGTAAATCTTCGGTATCCAAAATTTTAAGTGCATTAGGACAATGCTTATCTACACGCCAGCCAAATTGTTCTTCCATCATAAAACGGTCGAACATAACAATATCTGGGTTGTAGGCTTTAACGTAATCATCAAAACTATCGCAGTTAAGTGCGATGCTTTGACTGGTGATGCCGTAATCGTTCAGATTTACCATGTGCTCGGTAGGTTGTGCAGGCGTAGCAAATTCAACATTCCAGTTTTGCGATTTAAACGCATTAAGTAACGACATCATGTGCGTACCCGCAGCAGACGAATTGGGCTCTGGCCATACATAGCCAATTACCAGCACTTTTTTCATTGGCTAGATCTCTTATTATTAGGGTCTGTTGACCTTTCAAGGTTAAATTTGCAGCAGTCTGTTTGGTATTTAGGCAAGGCAGAGCCTATGTGGTGTGGTTGTTCCCCACAAATAGGCGATAACGCAGCATCAATACCAAATAGGCGCTGCCCGAAGGGTTCTGCCTAGGGGCGATTTACTCTTTGTTGCTCGGTTTTTACTTAGCCCACTAGGTTACAAACCTCGCGCCGCGATTAAACCGCCGCTAGTTTGAACAAATTATAATCCGCAAAGGTCAATAGACCCTAGTTTATTTGCGTGCTTTTTCAGCAGTGTAAATACGCTGCGTTTTATTAAGCCAAAGCACATAACGAAAACGCAGTAGCGATAAGTAAATAGTCGCATAGTTTAACTTATTCGCCTTACTTAAGCATCATTTAGCTGATTTTATCCTTGCTTAACACTTTATGAACAAGGTAAAACGTGTTTATATAGCGGGTAATATTTAACAATAAAAAAGGATGAAAACATGAATGCTTTTAGGCTATTTATTGCCTTGGTAGGCTGCATTGTTTTATTGCCTGCAAGTTATGCAGAGCAAGGATATCAAACCCCTTCACCGGCGCTTGCTGCACTCGTAGATGCTAAGTTAGCACCAACTAGCTCTTTATCGAATGATGGTCAGTGGCTTGCTCTGTTTGAACGCAAGCGTGTTGTGTCGCTTGATGAGCTGGCAAAAGAAGAATTTAAGCTTGCGGGAATTAAGCTTAATCCGGCTAACTTTTCACGCTCACGGGTAAGTGCAAAGTACAGCGCGTTAGAGCTCAAGCATGTTCAAAGTGGAACAGTAATAAACGTTAATAATTTGCCTCAGGGGATTATTCGCTCGCCGCGTTGGTCAGCAAATAGTGAATATTTAGCGTTTGTGGTTGAACAACCGGATAACGCACGGCTTTGGGTTTATAACGTTAAAGCCAAACAAGCACAGCAGTTAAGTGAGCTTGCACTTAATTCTGTACTAACTGCTACACCTTATCAGTGGTTACCCGATAGCACGGCGATTGTGGCTAATTTAGCGGTAAACTTAGCCAAACCAAGATTAACCAATGATACCCAAAGCACAGTGCCGGTTATTCAACAAAGTACTGGCGAAAAAGCCCCAGCAAGGACTTATCAAAACTTATTGACCAGCCCGTTTGATGAAGCACAATTTAAATTTTATGGTCAAGGTCAATTAGCGTATATCACGCTTGATGGCAAAGCACAGCCGATTGGCCGTGCCGGTTTATTTAAATCGTTTTCAATTTCGCCTGATTCAACCAATATTTTAGTCGCGACCATCGACGAGCCATTTTCGTATCAAGTCCCTTACAGTCGTTTTGCAACTACATGGCAAATATGGGGAATGCGTGGCTATGCATTAGTAGAGCTGGCAAAGCAACCTCTTGCCGACAACATTCCACAAGGCTACGACAGTGTGCGTACTGGTCGTCGTGATTTTGAGTGGCGAGCCGATCAAGGTGCTGAAGTCATATGGGCCGAGGCGCAAGATGGCGGTGATATGAAAACTGAGGTTGAATATCATGACTACCTTTACAGTTTACGAGCGCCATTTAAACGCGACCCTAAATTATTTGCCAAAGTAGAGCGTCGTTTTGCTGGCATACAATGGGGTAATGATAATATTGCTATGCTAAGTGATTGGCGTTTTAGTGACCGACAAGTGCGCACTTATGTAATTCAACCACGTAATGCCGATAGTAACCGCGTGTTATTTTCAGAGCGCAGTTATAACGATGCCTATAAAGATCCAGGGAGTGCAATTTACGAGCGTAACGATTTAGGTGTTAGCGTAATAAAAGTTGTTGGCGGACGTTACATCTACTTACGTGGCGATGGCGCGTCTGAGCAAGGAAACATTCCTTTTTTAGATCAGTACGATGTTAAAACGAATAGCACCAAACGTTTATGGCAATCAGCAGCGCCTTATTACGAGCGTGTGCGTGCATTGTTAGACGATGAAGGCACAAAATTCATTACTATTCGTGAGTCTAAAACGCAGCAGCCAAACTTTTTCATTCGCGATTTAGATAAAGGCTCGCTAACACAGCTTACTCAGTTTGAGCACCCTTACCCTGCATTTAAAGGCGTAACCAAAGAGCAACTACGTTATACCCGTGATGACGGTGTTGAGCTTTCAGGTACGCTTTATTTACCACCAGGGTATGACAAAACACAAGGGCCATTACCGGTATTGATGTGGGCATATCCACTTGAATATAAAGATAAAGCAGTTGCATCACAAGTGCGTGAATCAGAATACGAATTTACCTACATAGGTTACTGGGGCCCTATGCCTTATCTTGCGAAAGGGATTGCGGTGTTTGACGATCCTAAAATGCCGATTGTAGGCGTTGATGGTAGTGAGCCAAATGATCACTTTAGAAAACAGCTGGTTTCTAGCGCTAAAGCAGCGGTTGATGTACTGGTTGAAAAGGGCATTGCCGATAAAGATAACATTGCTATTGCAGGGCACTCTTACGGTGCGTTTATGGTGGCTAATTTATTAGCACATAGCGATTTATTTAAGGCAGGTATTGCCCGCAGTGGTGCGTATAACCGCACATTGACGCCGTTTGGTTTTCAGGGTGAAGAACGTGATTTTTGGCAAGCACAAAGTGTGTACGCAAACATGTCGCCGTTTTTCCATGCTGAAAAAATTAACGAACCTATGTTAATGATCCACGGTCAAGAGGACCCTAATTCGGGCACTTTCCCAATGCAAAGTGAGCGTATGTACGCAGCGCTTAAAGGCTTGGGTAAAGAAGCGCGTTTAGTGATGCTTCCTTACGAAGCTCATGGCTACCGTGCCCGTAAAAGCTTATTACATGTACTGTGGGAGCAAGAGCAATGGCTTGATAAGTATCTGTTTACAGATAAAGAAGCAGATACTGAAACAACTGAAGCGGTTGTAGACGTAAACGCAAATTAATTTGCTAAGAGTTTCGAGCTCGAGGTTCGGGTTTCGAGGTGCGGCAGCGCGAAATACTGCGCTGCTAACTCGGGCTAAGCTCGTTGCCCTTAGCCCGAGTCTCGACGCTGTTACTTCTAATTTATCGGAAGCTATTTTTCCTTTACCCTTTCATTCATAATTAACACTATTTTTTAATCTATTGCGAGCTTTAAATGATTGATGTAGCTGCACTTGCGGTATTTATTCCTACCTTCTTTTTTGTATCAATTACACCCGGTATGTGTATGACACTGGCCATGACCTTAGGCATGAGTATTGGCGTGCGACGAACTTTATGGATGATGATAGGTGAACTCCTCGGTGTAGCAACAGTTGCGGTAGCCGCGGTGCTTGGTGTAGCCAGTGTTATGCTTAATTACCCCAGTGCATTTGATATTTTAAAATGGCTAGGTGGCGCTTATTTAATCTACATTGGCATTAATATGTGGCGTGCAAAAGGAAAAATGTCGGTTGATACGCATAACACAACAGCCGTGAGCCGATATTCATTATTTTCACAGGGGTTTGTAACCGCCATTGCCAATCCAAAAGGATGGGCGTTTATGATTTCCTTATTACCTCCTTTTATTAACGTACAATACAGTGTTGCGCCGCAATTAGCGGTGCTGGTGGCCATTATTTTACTCTCAGAGTTTATCTGTATGATGATTTACGCAACAGGTGGTAAAAGCCTGCGGTTATTTTTAACCAAAGGCAATAACATTAAGTGGATGAACCGTATTGCGGGAAGTTTAATGGTGCTAGTAGGAGTTTGGCTTGCAATTAGTTAACTATAAACAAGCCTTAACCTGAACTTAGGTTATTTAAATAGCTGAAAATGATGCGTTAAGTGCTTTAATTGCAGCTTTTGTTTTTGCTGCTAACGTGTCGCGTGCAGGCGTTAGAGCAAATACATCGTAATGGGGAAGCTGCCAGTCAGTGCATATTTCTAAAAGTTCTCCTGTAGCTAAGAAATTGCGTACTTCAGGCTCAGGCAAAATAGCATAGCCTAACTCATCGAGAACAAATTGAATCACAGTTTGCATATTATTAATGGTAATACGCGCTTTTTGTAGTGTTGTATTTACGCCGCGAGTAAGGTGCGTAAGCGCCGGATCAACAGCTATATGCGCAATGCGGTTATGCGCTTTTAGGTCATCCAGTGTGATTTTTGGTTGCTGTGCTAGTACATGATTTTTATGAACACACAGTATTAATGGCCAACTAGCGAGCTGGCGTGCAATTAAGTTTGAGTCTTCGAGAGGGCCAATCGCCAGCACTAAATCTATACCTGTTCTGATCATATCAATGGGTTCGTCAGAAAGCGTTAAGTGCACATCTATATCATTAAATTGGCTAATTAAATGCTTTACAGGCTCGCTTAGTAACCCACCTCCAAAACCGACAGGGGCTGCTAGTTTTAATTGCCCACTCGGGCAATTTTGTAAATGCTGTAATTGTTCTGATGTAGCTGTTGCAACGGCAAGCATTTGTAAACAACTTTGATAATACAGTTCACCCGCCTCGGTAAGCGTTAATTCTCGAGGGCTTCGATTAAATAAACTCAAACCTACATCTTGCTCTATTTGTTTTATTTGCTGGCTAATTGCAGAGGTTGTCATTAAAAGGTCAGCGGCAGCTTTACTCATACTTCCCGTTTGTACTGTGCGAACAAATATATTCAGGGTTTTAGTTAACTTATCACTCATACCGTTAAGCCTTACTTAAATTAGCTTTAATAAAAATAACGTTGTGAGAAAGGGAACTTCTCACTATTATCGCAAACGCTAATTATTATCATTTGCACGCTAAATGTCACGGAGAAATATCATGAACACGGTAAGTTGTAAGTTAAGGCCGGTAACTGCATTTATTTTAAGTACTTTTGCAATTGCTAACCCTGCTTTTGCTGATGAAAAAAAACAAGATATGGAAGTAATGGTTGTCACTGCTTCTGGCTACGAACAAATGCTCAAAGAGGCGCCCGCAAGCATTAGTGTTATCGACAGAGCGCAGCTAGAAAAACGCTTTTATCGTGACTTAACCGACGCAATGGCTGATATTCCGGGTGTAATAGTGACCGGCGGAGGCGACAGAAAAGATATTAGCTTGCGTGGTATGGCTAGCCAATACACGCTTATTCTTATTGATGGACAACGCCAAAGCTCAAGAGAAACACGACCTAATAGTGATGGCCCAGGCGTAGAAGGTGCTTGGACGCCGCCAATTTCAGCGATTGAACGTATTGAAGTAATACGTGGCCCTATGTCGTCGTTGTATGGCTCTGATGCTATTGGTGGTGTCATCAATATTATTACCCGTAAAGCGCCAGAGCAGTGGTTCGGTGAACTGCGTTTAGACAGCACCATTCAAGAGCAAAGTCAGTCAGGTGATATAAACCAAGCCAGCTTTTTCACTTCTGGAGGCATTATTCCAGATCTATTGGGCGTGCAATTGTATGGGCAGTTTTCAAAGCGAAATGAAGATGAGTTTACTGCAGGATTTCGAGGAAAAGAGCAAAGTAATGTTAAAGCCAAGTTCACATTAACACCTAATGATAGTCACGAATTAATGTTTGAACTTGGCTCAGCAAAACAAACATTAGATGAAACTCTCGGCAAAACAGTTGCCCCGCTTGCGCCAGGTGAAAACTGTGGTCGACGTGGCTGCCCTGAATCAGCAACTACCGAGTATGAGCAACAAACATACTCTATGTCGCATAATGGTTTTTACGACTTTGGCTCGTCGCGTAGTTACATTAAGTACGATAAGTTTGATAATAACTCACGTGAAATGTTTGTCGAAAATACCGACATTCAAACGACATGGAGTTTACCGCTTTATAGCAATCATAACTCTACGTTTGGTGCGACCTATTTAAAAGAGTCATTGGATGACTATACAAGCAATAAAATTAGCGACTTAACCCATGTAGAAAACGAGCAATGGTCAGTTTTTGGTGAAAACGAGTGGCCAGCTACGGATGACTTTAAGCTTACCGCAGGCCTACGTTACGATCATGATGGCAACTTTGCAGGTCACTGGAGCCCACGTTTGTATGGTGTTTATAGCGCATCTAAAGCGATCACCATTAAAGGCGGCATATCAACCGGTTTCCGTGCGCCAAATATTCGCCAATCTACCGCGCAATGGGGACAAGTGAGTCGTGGCGGGAATATTTATGGTAACCCTGACTTAAAGCCTGAGCAATCAGTTAACTATGAAATGGGTGTTTACTATGATTCTGGGCGAGATTTAAGCATATCGACAACCGTTTTTTATAATGAATTTGATGACAAAATAACCCGTATAGCTTGCCCATTAACGCAGTGCACAGATGGCCCAAATCAGTTTGGCTCCATGCCAACTACGTACATTAATGTGGATGAAGCCATAACCCAAGGTATTGAGCTATCAGTAGATTACGATATTTCAACTGAAATTGATGTGAGTGCCAGTTATACCTACACCGACTCAGAGCAAAAAACCGGTGAATATAAAGGGAGCCCACTTAATCAGCTACCAAAACATAGTTTACAAACGTCTTTAAATTGGCGTCCAACAGATAAGTTAGGCGGATGGTTACGTGTGCAATATCGTGGAGAAGAAAGCCAGCCTACCACAGGGCCTTCACAAAGTAGTTTAATTGCCCCTGATTATACCATTGCCAATTTAGGTGCTAATTATCAGCTAAGTGACAGCGTTAAACTTGGTGCTGGAATTTACAACTTGCTTGATAAAGAGATCACAGAGCAAGAGTACGGTTATGTTGAAGATGGCCGTCGCTATTGGGCGTCTTTAGTGTGGCAGTTCTAAACACTTTTTAATAATATAAAGTAAACGAGTACGCTAAACCGTGCTCGTTTTTTGGTTTTATCTCGGCTCTTGTTCAATAATGTTTAAAAAGCAAAAAAGGCGGTTGGCTTTTTAGCTGTAGTCGCTTATTCTAGCTGCGTAATTTAGTCATTAAATGTAACTTTAAAGTTTACTAATAATTTATAACTTTCTTCAATCCCCAAAGGTATGCCTCGTTTGAACCACATAGCAAAACAAAAAGCCAACCCTGTATTTTTAGTAGGTGTCGTTTGAAAATACCTAAACGCTTACAGCCATTAGTTGATGATGGTTTTATTGATGAGGTGATCAGCCGTTTAATGAGCGGTAAAGAGGCCGATGTATTTGTGGTGGCCTGTGGCGATGACATTCGCTGCGCTAAAGTGTACAAAGAGGCCAGTAAGCGCAGTTTTAAAAAAGCCGCGCAATATCAAGAAGGGCGAAAAGTACGTGGTGGCCGCCAAGCCCGTGCTATGGGTAAACGTTCAAGCTATGGCCGCCAATTAGAAGAAGAAATTTGGCAAAATGCCGAGGTTGACGCACTGTCGCGTTTATCCTCAGCAGGTGTTCGCGTACCGCAAACTTACGGCTGCATTGACGGTGTTTTGTTAATGGAACTTGTAAGTGATGATGAAGGCGATGTTGCACCACAACTTGGCGCGGTTGATTTAACCGAACAACAAGCCATTGAGCAACATACATTAATGATGCACTACATTAAACTCATGCTGTGCGCTGGGATTATTCACGGTGACTTATCTGAATTTAATATACTTGTAGATAGTAACGGCCCGGTAATTATTGATTTACCTCAAGCGGTTAACGCCTCTGCCAATAACAGCGCCGAAGCCATGTTTGCCCGTGATGTAAATAACATGCGCCGCTATTATGGCCAATTTGCACCAGCGTTATTACACACGCAATACGCCAAAGAAATGTGGGCATTGTTTGCAGATGCTAACTTAACCCCGCACTCAAAACTCAGTGGCGAATTTGAAGACGACAGCGAAGCGGCAGATGTAGACTCAGTACTTGACGAAATTCAAGCCGCCTTTGATGAAGAGCAAGAACGTAAAGAACGTATTCGTGATGCCGATGAGCAATAACCTTTAATTTACGTGCTAAGTTTTGTTTATAGTCATAATTATTAGATTAAACTTAGCATGTAGGTATGAGCGATAACCGGGCATTGAGATTGGCAAAAAAAATCGTCGTTAATTAATTAGCTAAATAGCCCTTTGCTCATATATTCATGAAAAATGAGCCAAGCGCGCATATTAATCTGTTCTTTATCACTTAATAACAATAAAAGCTTAGTGATAGTAATACCTTAGGTTATTTGTTAAAACTATATAAGCTAGATAAATGAGCGTTAAGTCGGTAGAAATATGCGCGAT